>NZ_JAGKSG010000020.1:0-99495 GCF_018119385.1 Massilia sp. AB1
CCAAAAAACCCCCCCCCCCCCCCCCCACCCCCCCGGGGGGGGCGGCCCCCCCCCCCCCCCGCGCCCTGAAGCGCTATCCGCAGCCGCAGGGCATTCCGGCTGACGCCCTGGTCCAGGTGACGTACAGCTTCTCGATCGAGGAGAAGTAGGGCTCCGCAGCGAGATCCGTGCGATATGTGCGCGATGTGATGATGTGTGAGAATCCGGGCGCCGCAAGATGCTAGAGTGCCCGGTTGAAATACATACATCATCTGGATTGTCCATGTCTATTCGCCCTGCCCGCGCCGTCCTTCCCCTGCTGCTGTCCCTGCTGTCCCTGCCGGCGTCCGCGTCGGTGATCCCAACCCCGGGGGAGAGCGCCGTCGGCAGCATCACCTTGCGGATCAAGGCCGGCGATTGCGCTGGCGCGGTGGACTGGCTCAAGGACGGCCTGAAAGCGGAATACCGCGAGGTCGAGCTGCTGGCCGGGACCATGTACGACCTCGGCCTGTGCGTGCGCCGCGACTGGTCGCGCGCCGTCGGCTTTTACGCGAAGGCCTATGCCGCCGGCTTGCCGGAAGGGGCGGAGCGCCTGGCCGCAGGGTATGCCGATCCAAAAAACGGGCCGGACGCGGCCGCGGCATTGTGGTGGGCCATGAAAGGCCGAGCGTTCCACGATCCGGGCTGCGGCGTCGCCCCGGACGCCGCGAACGATCCGGACCGCTTCGTCGCCGCCCTGTCCGGCTGGACGCCTCAGCGCCTCGCCTATTGCAACTACGTGGTCGGCGTGATGTCGACCATCTCGTCCGAACTGCGCTATCCGGAACTCGCGGCCGACTTCGCCCTGGGCGGCGACTTCACCCTGCACTTCCTGCCTGCCGTGCCGCGCGTCGAGGTGCAGAAGGGCGAGGCGCGCGAATACGCGGTGCTCGGTTTCATCGACGGCGACGCACTGCGCGACCGCAGCTCCAAGGCGGTCGCCAGGAGCATCGAGAAGACCATCAAGGAAGTCACCGACCGCGCACTGAAGCGCTATCCGCAGCCGGCGGGCATCCCGGCGAACTCCTGGGCCGACATGAAATACACCTTCGAGATCGTCTACAAATAAGGCGGTGTTCGGCGCCGCGCAACGTCGCGGACCGTGCACGAACGGCAGCGCTGCGGCGCGCCGCAGGCTGGTAGAGTAGGGACATCGCATGCGGATGCGCCACCCTACGGAGCCGCCATGTCCCATCTTGCCGTTCGCCGCGCAGGTATCCTGCCTGCGGCATTCGTCCTGCTTTGCATGCATCCCGTATTCGCAGCCACGCCGGGCGCCCGCGCCGCCGCCGACGTCGGTAGCCGCATCGAGGCGCGCGACTGCGCCCGCGCCGTCGAACGGCTCAAGGAGGGCCTCAGGAAGGAATACGGCGAAGTCGAGCTGATGGCCGGCACCATGTACGAGCATGGCGTGTGCGTGAAGCGCGACTGGCCACGCGCGGTGCCCTTCTATGTGCGGGCGGTCGAGCACGGCGTCAGGGAAGCCGCGGACCGGCTGGCGGCCGGTTATGCCGATCCGCTCAACGGCCCCGACATGGCGGCCGCGTTGTGGTGGGCCACGCGCGGCCGCCGCTTCCCGCCGGCTTCCCTCGGCATCAGCGAGGGTGCCGCCGCAGATCCCGACCGCTTTGTCGCCGAACTGCGCAGCTGGGCGCCGGAACGGCTGGTGCGCTACACCTATGTCGTCGGCGTCCTTTCCACCGTCATCTCCGAGCTGCGCTACCCCGAGCTGGCCCAGCGCTATGGCCTGGGCGGCGAGGTGCTCGTGCGTTTCTTCCCCGCCGTGCCGCGCATCGAAGTGCGCAGCGGAGAGCGCCACGAGTACCAGCTGCTGGGCGTGTATAACGTCAACGTCTTGCGCGACCGCCGCGCCAGGCCGGTGAACAATGCGTTCGAAACCCTGGTGGAAGAGATCGCCGCGCGCGCCCTCAAGCGCTATCCCCAGCCGCCCGGCCTCCTGCCCGAGGAAGTCGTCGAGGCCAGGTTCATCTTTTTCCTGGAAGACGAGTAAAGGGCGCGCCTGCCGGCTCCGCGAAAATGGCGTATCGTCACGCTCATGACCCGACCATAGCGGAGGCAGGATGAACAAACTGGAAGTGGACGTCGCCATCATCGGCACCGGTACCGCCGGCATGACGGCCTACCGGGCGGCGACGGCGCAGGGCGCGCGCACCGTGGTGATCGAAAGCGGCGTGTACGGCACCACCTGCGCGCGCGTGGGCTGCATGCCGAGCAAGCTCCTGATCGCGGCCGCCGAGGCGGCGCACGCGATGCAGCACTCCGCGCCATTCGGCGTGCACGCGGGCGAGGTGCGCATCGACGGGCCGGCCGTGATGGACCGTGTCAAGCGCGAGCGCGACCGCTTCGTCGGCTTCGTGCTGGAAGGCGTGGACGCCATCCCCGACGAAGACAAGCTGCGCGGCCATGCCCGCTTCACGGGGCCGCATACGCTGATGGTGGACGAGCATACCGAGATCCACGCGGCGCGCGTCGTGATCGCCACCGGTTCCGCCCCGCTGCGCCTGCCGGCGCTGGAGAACGTTGGTCCGGGCGTGGTCACCAGCGACGATGTGTTCTACTGGGACGACCTGCCGCGTTCGGTGGCCGTGATCGGCACCGGCGTGATCGGCCTGGAACTGGGCCAGGCCCTGCACCGCCTGGGCGTGCGCGTCAAATTCTATGCGCGCGGCGGCAGCATCGCCCACATCACCGACCCCGAAGTGCTGCGCGAAGCTGGCCGGGTGCTGAACGAGGAGCTCGACATCCAGTTCCAGTCGAAGGTGGTCAGGGCGGTGCAGGAAGAGGGCGAGGTGGCGCTGACGGTCAGCGACGCCTTCGGCAAGGAAGCCACGGAGCGCTTCCAGTATGTGCTGATGGCGGCGGGGCGCACGCCCAATGTGCACGGCATCGGCCTCGAGCACACGGGCCTGGAGCGCGGCGAGGATGGCATTCCCTTGTTCGACGCGCGCACAATGCAGTGCGGGAACAGCCACATCTTCATCGCCGGCGACGCCAACAACGAGCGCCCGCTGCTGCACGACGCGGCCGACCACGGCAAGATCGCCGGCGACAACGCGGGCCGCTATCCGGACGTGCGTCCGGGGCTGCGCCGCACGCCGATCGCGGTCGCGTTCACGGAGCCGAATATCGCCACCTTGGGCAAGGACTACCGGACCTTGTGCGCAGGCGGGCGGCGCAAGTTCGCGATCGGCAAGGTGTCGTTCACGAACCAGGGCCGCAGCCGCGTCATGTTGCAAAACAAGGGAATGCTCAGGGTGTACGGGGAATACGGCACCCGGCTGTTCCTGGGCGCCGAGATGATCGGGCCGCGCGCGGAGCACCTGGCGCATACGCTGTCGTGGGCGGCGCAGATGCGGCTGACGGTCGACAAGATGCTGGAGATGCCGTTCTATCACCCGGTGATCGAGGAGGGCGTGCGCACGGCGCTGCGGGACCTGGCGGCTTGCTTGTCCAAAGGCGAAAGCGAGACGGATCCGGCGGATACGGAGCCGGGCACCTAGGTCCGGTAACACTCCGTCGTTAGCCCTAAAACCGTCGCCCCGGCGAAGGCCGGGGTCCAAGTTCGTTGAGCAGTGTGAACGCAAGCAGAACTTGGGTTCCGGCCTTCGCCGGAACGACGGTTTTACGGCTAGCAGTTGATCAGAAGCTTCAGTTCAGCAAACTCGCATCCAGCTTCCCCTCCGACGCCAGCTGCCGCACGATCCGCACCGTATCGATATCCGCCTCCTGGTACGCCGACTTCTTGAACTCGTCGTACATCGCATTGGCTTCGTCCGTGTGCTCGCCCGTGCCGTCGTCGTAGCAGAAGCGCACCAGCAGCATCGCGTTGGTCGGCGACTCGATGATCATGCGCAGGCTGGAAGCGGCGATTTCGCCCTGCGCCGGCACGTCGACCCGCACTTCCTGCAGCGGCGTCAGGTGCACGCGGTCCTCGATCACCAGCTCGCCGTAGCGCAGGCGGCGGCCGAAGCTGCCGGCTTCGCGGTCCAGGATCTGGCACTCGTCCAGATGCGGCATGAACATCATCGGCGATTCGGCGCGCAGCACCAGGCCGCGCCACAGCTGCTCGCGCGTCAGGGTGTCCACCAGCGGATTCATCGGATCGTTGATCTCGACAAGATGTTCGAATTTCATGTGAAAGCGTCCTCAAAAGCGCGGGCGCCCGGCTCCCGGCCGCCCCAAAGACCGAATGGTACTCCATCGCGCGCACCGCCGCCGGACCGAGAGTGTTGCATTCCTGTCTAGCTCGAGATTTTTTCTTTTGTGCATCGCTCCACATGACAGCCGGATCGTTAAAATATCGGCCTGCCTTCCTGAAACTTTCCCATGTCCAACGCACCAAAATTCGGCCTCAACGGGCCGCAGAGCGAAGCCGTGCTCTATCTCGACGGCCCATGCCTGGTGCTGGCCGGCGCCGGCTCGGGCAAGACCCGCGTGATCACCCAGAAGATCGCGTACATGATCGAAGACCGCGGCTACGATCCGCGCACCATCGCCGCGCTCACCTTCACCAACAAGGCCGCGCTCGAGATGCAGGAGCGCATCGCCAAGCTGCTCAAGCAACCCAAGCAGGCCAAGCAGCTCACCGTCTCGACCTTCCACTCGCTGGGCGTGAAGATCCTGCGCCAGGAAGCGGCCGGAGTCGGCCTGAAGGACAAGTTCTCGATCATGGACAGCGACGACTGCTACACCATCGTCTCCGACCTGGCGCTGACCACCGACAAGCAGGAAATCCGCCGCATCCAGAACGCGATCTCCCTGTGGAAGAATGGCCTGGTCGACCCCGAGGACGCGATCCGCAACGCGCGCGACGAGGACGAGGCCATGGCCGGGCGCGTCTACCGCAGCTACCTGGCGACCCTGCAGGCCTACCAGGCGGTCGACTTCGACGACCTGATCCGCCTGCCGGTGGAACTGTTCCGCAATAACGAACCGATCCGCGACCGCTGGCAGCGCCGCCTGCGCTATCTTCTAATGGACGAGTATCAGGACACCAATACCTGCCAGTACGAGCTGGTCAAGCTGCTGGTGACGGGCCTGGGCAAGAAGCCGATGTTCACCGCCGTCGGCGACGACGACCAGGCCATCTACGCCTGGCGCGGCGCCTCGGTGGAAAACCTGAAGACCCTGCAGGTCGACTTCCCCGACCTGCGCGTCATCAAGCTGGAGCAGAACTACCGCTCCACCACCCGCATTCTG
Source organism: Massilia sp. AB1 (assembly GCF_018119385.1). Classification (NCBI taxonomy): domain Bacteria; kingdom Pseudomonadati; phylum Pseudomonadota; class Betaproteobacteria; order Burkholderiales; family Oxalobacteraceae; genus Massilia; species Massilia sp. AB1. Next base: position 5,239 of record NZ_JAGKSG010000020.1, read on the forward strand.
CAGGCGGCCAACGCCGTCATCGGCAACAACCCGAAGCTGTTCGAGAAGTCGCTGTGGTCCGAGCACGGCCTGGGCGAGCCGATCAATGTGCTGGGCATGCAGAACGACGACCAGGAAGCCGACCAGGTGGCGATCATGATCTCGGCCGACCACTTCCAGCGCAAGAACAAGTGGTCCGACTACGCGATCCTGTACCGCGGCAACCACCAGGCGCGCGTGATCGAGCAGGCCCTGCGCAAGGAACGCATCCCCTACACCATGTCGGGCGGCCAGAGCTTCTTCGACAAGGCCGAGATCAAGGACATCATCGCCTACCTGCGCCTGATCGCGAACCAGGACGACGACCCGGCCTTCATCCGCGCCGTCACGACCCCGAAGCGCGGGGTCGGCATGGCCACGCTCGAAACCCTGGGCGAATTCTCCAAGCAGTGGAACTGCTCGCTGTTCGAGGCCGCGCGCAAGGGCGGCCTGGAAGCCAAGCTGGCCGAGCGCCAGCTGGCGCCGCTGCGCGACTTCTGCCGCTTCATGCTGGAGCTGGAAGACCGCGCCACCCGCCCCGGCCCCTCGGGCAGCGGCGACAACGCGGCCGAGGTGCTCGACGACATGATGAAGGAGATGAACTACGAGCACTACCTGTACGAGAACTTCGACGACCGCGCGGCCCAGGCCAAGTGGCAGAACGTGCTCGAGTTCACCAACTGGCTGAAGGAACGCGGCCGCGGCGGACGCGACCGCGATGGCGAAGAAAAGAACCTGCTGGAACTAACCCAGATGGTGGCCCTGATGTCGATGCTCGAAGGCCAGGACGAGGAGCAGGACGCGGTGCGCATGTCGACCCTGCACGCCTCCAAAGGATTGGAGTATCCGCATGTGTACCTGGTCGGCTGCGAGGAAGGCATCCTGCCGCACAAGGGCGATCCGGACGATTCGGTCGAGTCGATCGCGGCCCGCATCCAGGAGGAGCGGCGCCTGATGTACGTCGGCATCACGCGCGCCCAGCGCACCCTGCACGTCACCTGGTGCAAGCGCCGCAAGCGCGCCGGCGAACTGGTCAATTGCGACCCTTCGCGCTTCATCAAGGAGATGCAGCTCGACGTCGGCGACGCCCCGCCGAAAGAAACTGAAGTGCTCAGTCCCAAGGAACGCCTGGCGAACTTGAAGGCATTATTGACAACACCTAAGTCCGTGCCTAGTTGACAAGAAAATAAAAGCCCTCGAGAACGTTGTGCGCCAGCCTTGATGGGGTGGCAAGGGGTGCGCACGATTGAAATTCCCATTTGACTTCAACTGTTGAGCAGGAAATACTTTCTCTTAGCGAATTGGTGCAAGATTATTGCACTGTTTCAACATTGAGAGATAGTTAAAACGACAGTCAAATCGACAGTCAAAGAGAGTCAAGATGGCAACCGTTTCGGAAATACTGACCACCCCCTTGTCGGGCCTGCAGCACATCGATGCCTTGCTCGACAAAGGACCCGACTGGAACTACCTGACGGGCACGGCGAACACGATCTACTACACCTTCTCGATTGCCTCCGGCAACGAGAGCGGCAAGAGCGGACAGGAAGCGTTCTCGGCATCCCAGCAGGCTGCCGCGCGCGAGGCGTTCAGCTACCTGCAGCAGACGACCGGTATTTCCTTCGTCGAGACGGCATCCGGCGACAGTGCGCACATCCATCTCTGCAATATCGACATCGCGGACTACCGCACCACGGGCCTGTGCAGCTGGACTTCGCCGTACAGCTACAGCGGCACGACCCTGAGCGAATATAACGTCGATGCCTACGTCTATCTCGACAATGTGGAATTCCGGGCGCAGAACCAGAACCTGACCCCGGGCGGCGCCGGCTACGAGACCCTGCTGCACGAGCTGGGTCACGCGCTCGGCCTCAAGCACCCGTTCGAAACCGAACCCGAAAACAGCACCGTCCTGCCCAGTTCCGAGGACAACACCAACAACACCCTGCTGTCCTACAACATGACCGGCGGTGCTCATTCGACGTTCAGCCCCTACGACATCGCAGCCCTGAACTGGCTGTATGGCGGAGACGGCTTGCGCGGCGCGCTCGGCGTCAACAGCGTCACCGGCGCCCGCTACATCACTGGAACCAATCGCGCGGACTCCCTCACGGGAACGCGTTACGACGACACCTTACAAGGAAACGGAGGCAATGACATGATCGACGGCGGAGAAGGTACGGATACGATGGTCTTTGGCGGCGCACGCGGCGCCTATACGTTCGCCAACCTGGCGGACGGCGCCCTGCAGGTGAGCAGCAGCGCCGAAGGCGTGGATACGCTGCGCTCGGTGGAGCAGCTGAAGTTCTCGGACATGACGGTCCAGCGTGCGGCCGTGGTCGATACGGTCGCGCCGGCGGCCCCGACCTTCGTGGTGACGCATAACCAGTTCAACTATGCCCGCGGCAGCAAGCCCGGCATGACCGGCGCGGCCGAGGCTGGCTCGACGGTGAAGGTGTATTCCGGCGCCACCCTGATCGCCACCGTGGTGGCCGACCAGAACGGGCTGTGGAAGGCCGAATCCTCGATCGACTTCCCGGATGGCATGGGCTACACCGTCCACGCGACCGCGACCGATGCCGCCGGCAACACCTCGGCGCCGAGCGCCACCGTGGACTTCAACGTCGACGCGACCGCGCCGACCGTCCCGACCGGCAGCGTGGTCCAGGTCAGCGGCGACAACCGCCCCGTGTTCAGCGGCACCGGCGAAGTCGGCACCACCATGCAGCTCTACATCGTCGACGACACCACGGTCCAGCGCTTCGGCAGCGCGACCGTCGGCGCCGACGGCACCTGGAGCCACACCGCGGCCCCTCTGCCGAACGGTAACTTCCAGGTGAGCGTGGTGTCGAAGGACCAGGCCGACAACTCCACTGCGGCCGGCAGCTACCTGAATGTGGCGATCGCGAACGCCGGCTACCAGAACGGCACCGCGGGCAAGGACGTCTTCACCATGGGCGACGGCAGCACCGCCGCGACCGGCGGCGCCGGCACCGACGTCGCCGTCTTCAGCGGCAACAAGGCCAACTACACCGTCGCCAAGGCGGCCTGGGGCTATACCGTGACCGACAATGTCGGCGGCGGCGGCACCGACACCGTGATCGGCGTCGAGCGCCTGCAGTTCGCCGACGGCTGGAAGGCGATCGACGACGACGGCGTCGCCGGCCAGATCTTCCGCCTCTACCAGGCGGTGTTCGACCGCGCTCCCGACATCGGCGGCATGGGCTACTGGATCCAGCGCATGGAAAGCGGCACCGACCTGATGCGCATGGCCAACGAGTTCATGACCATCAAGGCCCCGGACGGCACCGTCGAGTTCGAGACCCTGTACGGCAAGAACCTGACCGACGAACAGTTCGTCATCGAGCTCTACGACAACGTCCTGAACCGCGAACCGGACGCCGGCGGCAAGGCCTACTGGGTCGACGTGATCAAGCATCACAGCCGCGCGCAGATCCTGATGGCCTTCAGCGAAAGCCCGGAAAACCAGGGCAACGTGATCGACATCGTCGCCAAGGGCATGGACTACATCCCCTTCGGTTAAGCACTGCCCGGCGGCAGGGCTGGCATAATGCCGGCTTTGCCGCCGGAGGCGCCATGGACCACGAAGACCGTTTCGTCGATATCGAAATCAAGCTCGCCCACCAGGAAGACCTGGTGGAGACGCTGAACCAGACCATCTACCAGCAGGGCCGCCGCATCGACCAGCTCGAAGTGATGGTGGCCAAGCTCGCCGAACATGTCCGCAGCTTGCAGGATGGGCGGCAGACTCCCCTGAACGAAAGACCGCCGCATTACTGATCTGTGGTCGTCAGCCCGTGCCGCCAGCACGTCGTTCCGGCGAAGGCCGAACCCAAGTTCGTCGCGCAGCCGTTTTGCATGCAAACTTAGGTTCCGGCCTTCGCCGGAACGACGGTCTCTCTGCTAACGGCAAAAAGATTGTCAGCGTGCCGCCAGCTGCTGTCCTAATCGCTTCCCCAACGCCAGCAAAGTCAGCGTCGGCGGCAAGCCCCACGGTTCCGGAATCACCGAGGCATCGCACACGAACAGCCCCGGCGTTCCCGTTTCCAGCCCCGCATCCACCCCCGCGCCGATACGCACGCTGCCGCCCGGATGCGCCGCGAAATGCCAGGTACTGAACACATTGCGCGCCCCCGCCTGGCGCAGGATGGCGCGCGCCATTTCCGTTCCGCGCCGCAGCTTGTCCTTGTCGGCCGGCGCCAGCCGCTTGTCCGCCCAGCGCTGGCCGACCGCGCCGCCGATCTCGTCGCGGATCTTGACCATCACCGACAGCGTGCGCCGGTGCGCCAGCAGGCGGTCGAAGCGGCCCACCTGGGCCGCGAAGGCCTGGTACATCGGGCGCGGCAGGGTCAGGTCGGCCAGCGCGATGCCTTGTTCCGCGAAGTGCGCCCCGGCCGCCATCGGCACCTCGGCGCCGCCGTCGAGATCCTCCACGCTGCCCATCACCGCCACCACCGGATCGCTGAAGAAGGGCGCATGGCGCGGCCCCAGGCCGGACCGGTGCAGGATACGCGGGCTGCCGATGCCGCCCCCGGCCAGCACCACCAGCGGCGCCCTGGCCACCTGCGCCTGGCCGCCGCGCACGAATTCCACGCCGCGCGCCCGGCCTTCCTCCACCAGCACGCGCAGCACCCGGCTGCCGGACGCCAGTACCGCGCCGTCGCGCCGGGCTTCCTCGACGAAGTCGCGCGCCGTCCACTTGGCGCCGAAGGGACAGCCGTAGACGCAGCGCCAGCAGCCGCTGCGGCAGGACTGCGGCCGGATCATCTTGTCCAGCTTGCGCCATGCGAAGCCGGCGGCACGCGCGGCCTCGGCGATACGCGCGGCCATCGGGCCCACCAGGTGGTCCGGCAGGGGCGCCATCGGCAGCTCGGCGCGCAGCGCGGCGATGTATGGGTCCAGGTCGATGCCGTGGGCCGCGAACATGGCGCCGGGCGGCGGGGCGGCGGTGGCGAAATTCACCGCCGTGCTGCCGCCCAGGGTGGCGCCGCCGACCAGCAGCGAGGCGTCGCGGTGCACGAAGGCGCCGCGTCCGGGGACGGCCGCCATGGCCGCCATCTGGGTCAAGGTGCCGGCCAGCGGCGCAGCGCCGCCCTGTTCGAGGATCAGGATGCGGCTGCCGGCGCGCGCCAGTTCGCGCGCCACGCTGGCGCCGCCGGGGCCGGTGCCGACCACGATGGCGTCGTAGGAGTGGTTGTCAGCGTCCATGGAATCAAAAAAATGGGAGGCCGGCGGATGCTAACACGGCGCGTATTCGCGCTGTCCATACGCGTCATTACGCCCGTAAATACGGGATGTCCGGACATGTCGTGTGCATACCTCTTTTCATGTGACGACCTGCATATAAGCCTGCTATGATCTCCGCGCACAGCTGTCGAGCTTGCCCGGCAGCTCCTTCCCTAAGAGTCCGAGAAAGATCTCATGAACCGTCCACAACTGCTCATCCTTGCAGCCAGCATCGCACTGGCGCACGCGGCGGTCGCCGCTCCCAGCGCAGCCGCCCTCGACGCCTCCAACCCGTTCGCCAAGCAAAGCAGCCTGCCGCTGAACTACCCGGCTTTCGACAAGATCAAGGACGAGCATTTCCTGCCCGCCTACGCCGCCGGCATGCGCGAGCAGCTGCGCGAAGTGGACGTGATCGCCAACAGCAAGGCCGCGCCGAGCTTCGCCAACACCATCGTCGCCATGGAGCGTTCCGGCCAGCTGCTGGGCCGCGTGTCGGCCGTGTTCTCGAACCTGCAGACCGCCAACACCAACGACCGCCTGGACGCCATCGACCGCGAGATGTCGCCCAAGCTGGCGGCGCACAACGACGCCATCTACCTGAACCCGAAGCTGTTCCAGCGCGTGAAGACCCTGCATGACAAGCGCGCCAGCCTCAAGCTGGACGCCGAGTCGAACCACCTGCTCGAGCGCGTGTACAAGGAATTCGTGCGCGCCGGCGCCAATCTGTCGGATGCCGACAAGCAGAAGCTGAAGGCCTACAACGGCGAGATCGCCTCGCTGCAGTCGGAATTCTCGCAGCGCGTGCTGAAGGAAGCCAATGCCTCGGCGCTGGTCGTGGGCAGCCGCGAGGAGCTGGCCGGCATGTCGGAAGCCGAGATCGCCGCCGCCGCCGCCGAAGCGGAAAAGCGCGGCCAGAAGGGCAAGTACGCCATCGCCATCGTCAACACCAGCAGCCAGCCTGCGCTGGCCACGCTGACCAACCGCGCCACCCGCGAGCGCCTGATGCAGGCATCGCTCAACCGCGGCAGCCGCGGCGGCGAATTCGATGCGCGCGAGCTGGTGCTGCGCCTGGTCAAGCTGCGCGCCGAGCGCGCCGCGCTGCTGGGCTACCCGAACTACGCGGCCTATTCGCAGGAACTGGAAACCGCCAAGAATCCGGCCGCCGTCAACAAGCTGCTGGGCGAACTGGCCGGCCCGGCCGTGAACAACGCGAAGAAGGAAGCGGCCGAGATCCAGAAGGTCATCGACGCCGAGAAAGGCGGTTTCCAGATCGCCTCCTGGGACTGGCCGATCTACCAGGACAAGGTGCGCGCCGCCCGCTACAACTTCGACGAGAACCAGCTGCGTCCCTATTTTGAACTGAACCGCGTGCTGGTCGACGGCGTGTTCTTCGCCGCCACCAAGGAATTCGGCATCACCTTCAAGGAACGCAAGGACCTGCCGGTGTACGACCCGGACGTGCGCGTGTTCGACGTGTTCGACCACGACGGCAAGCAGCTGGCGATCTTCCTGTTCGACCCCTATGCGCGCGCCAACAAGCAGGGCGGCGCCTGGATGAACGAATACGTGTCGCAGTCGACCCTGCTGAACCGCCGCCCGGTGGTGGGCAACCACCTGAACATCCCGAAGCCGCCCGCCGGCGAGCCGACCCTGCTGACCTACGACGAAGTGCGCACCGCCTTCCACGAGTTCGGCCACGCGCTGCACGGCATGTTCTCGAACGTGAAGTACCCGCACTTCTCGGGCACCAGCGTGCCGCGCGACTTCGTCGAGTATCCGTCCCAGGTCAACGAGATGTGGGCGATCTGGCCTGAGGTTCTCAGCAACTACGCCAGGCACCACAAGACCGGCGCCGCGATGCCGAAAGAACTGCTGGACAAGGTGGTCGCCTCGAAGAAGTTTAACCAGGGCTACCTGACCACCGAATACCTGGCCGCCTCGCTGATCGACCAGCGCTGGCACCAGCTCACGCCGAGCGAGATCCCGACCGACGTGCTGGCCTTCGAAGCCAAGGCGCTGAAGGATGCGGGCGCCGACTTCGCGCCGGTGCCGCCGCGCTACCGCACGACCTACTTCTCGCACTCGATGAACGGCGGCTACTCGGCCGGCTACTACGCCTACCTGTGGAGCGAAAAGCTGGACGCCGACACCGTCGAGTGGTTCAAGCAGAACGGCGGCCTGTCGCGTAAGAACGGCGACCACTTCCGCAAGACCCTGCTGTCGCGCGGCGGCACCGCCGACGCGATGGACCTGTTCCGCAACTTCCGCGGCCGCGACCCGATCATCGAGCCGCTGCTGGAGCGCCGCGGCCTGACCGGCAACTAATCCTTCGCACCGCCCCTGCGCCGCCACAAGCGGCGCCGGGGCGGCGTGTCGTTCGTCCTACCCATATCACATAGAGACACCATGAACCGTCCACACATCCTGCTCGTTGCCGCCGCCGCTGCCGGCGCCGCCGCACTGGCTCCCGCCTGGGCCGCCCCCGCTTCCCAGCTGGAGGCGTCGAATCCCTTCGCCAAGGAAAGCAGCCTGCCGTTCAACTACCCGGCCTGGGACAAGATCCGCAACGAGCACTTCGCGCCGGCCTTCGCCGAGGGCATGCGCGTGGAGGCCCTCGAGGTCGAGGCGATCGCCAACAACAAGGCCGCGCCGACCTTCGAGAACACCATCGTCGCCATGGAGCGCTCGGGCCGCCTGCTGGACCGCGTGAGCGCCGCCTTCGGCACCCTGTCGGGCTCCTACACCAACGACAGCATCATCGCACTGAGCAAGGAACTGGCGCCCAAGCTGGCCGCCCACGGCGACGCGATCCGCCTGAACCCGAAGCTCTACCAGCGTATCAAGACCCTGTACGACAAGCGCAACAGCCTGAAACTGGACGCCGAGTCGAAGTACCTGCTCGAGCGCTACCACACCGACTTCGTGCGCGCCGGCGCCAAGCTCTCCGACGCCGACAAGGTCAAGCTGAAGGACTACAACGCCCAGCTGGCCGCCCTGCAGACCCAGTTCGCGCAGTTCACCCTGAAGGAAGCGAATGCGTCGGCGCTGGTGGTCGACACCCGCGAAGAGCTGGCCGGCCTGTCGGACAAGGCGATCGACGCCGCCGCTCTTGAAGCCAAGAAGCGCGGCCTGGATGGCAAGTTCGTGATCCCGGTCGTGAACACCACCCAGCAGGCCGGCTTGTCGGTACTGACCAACCGCGCCACCCGCGAGAAGCTGCTGGCCGCCTCGCTGGCGCGCGGCAACCGCGGCGGCGAGTTCGACACCCGCGACACCGTGCTGAAGATCGCCAAGCTGCGCGCCGAGCGCGCCGTGCTGCTGGGCTATCCGAACCACGCGGCCTACAACCTGGAAGACCAGACCGCCAAGAACACCAAGGCCGTCAACAGCCTGCTGGCCGAATTCGCCAAGCCGGCCGTGAACAACGCACGCAAGGAAGCGCTTGAAATCCAGAAGGTGATCGACGCCGAGAAAGGCGGTTTCCAGGCCGCCGCGCAGGACTGGGGCTTCTACAGCGACAAGGTGCGCGCCCAGCGCTACGCCTTCGACGCCAGCCAGCTCAAGCCTTACTTCGAGCTGAACCGCGTGCTGCAGGACGGCGTGTTCTTCGCCGCCAACAAGGAATTCGGCATCAGCTTCAAGGAGCGCAAGGACCTGCCGACCTATAACGAGGACGTGCGCGTGTTCGACGTGTTCGACCACGATGGCAAGCAGCTGGCGATCTTCACCTTCGACCCGTATGCGCGCTCGAACAAGCGCGGCGGCGCCTGGGCCAATGCCTGGGTGGGCCAGAGCCACCTGCTGGGCACCAAGCCGGTCATCGCCAACAACCTGAACGTGGCCAAGCCGGCTGCGGGCGAGCCGACCCTGCTGACCTATGACGAAGTGCGCACCACCTTCCACGAATTCGGCCACGCCCTGCACGGCATGTTCTCGGACGTGAAGTACCCGCGCTTCTCGGGTTCGCGCGTGCCGCGCGACTATGTCGAGTTCCCGTCGCAGGTGAACGAGATGTGGATGGCCTGGCCGGAGGTCCTCTCCAACTACGCGAGGCATTACCAGACCGGCGAGCCGATGCCGAAGGAACTGCTGGACAAGGTGCAAGCCTCGCAGCAGTTCAACGAAGGCTTCCGCACCACCGAGTACCTGGCGGCTTCGCTGCTGGACCAGGCCTGGCACCAGCTGTCGCCCGACCAGATCCCGACCGACGTTCTGGCTTTTGAAGCCGAGGCGCTGAAGAAGGCCGGTGTCGACTTCGCCCTGGTGCCGCCGCGCTACCGCAGCACCTACTTCTCGCACACCTTCTCGGGCGGCTACTCGGCCGGCTACTACGGCTACCTGTGGGCCGAGAAGCTGGACGCGGACACCGTCAACTGGTTCAAGGAAAACGGCGGCCTGACCCGCAAGAACGGCGACCACTTCCGCAAGACCCTGCTGTCGCGTGGCGGCACCATCGATGCGATGCAGATGTACCGCAACTTCAGCGGGCGTGATGCGAAGGTGGAGCCGCTGCTGGAGCGTCGCGGGTTGACGGCCAAGTAAGGCGTTTGTAGCCTGCTGGCAAACTTGGGTCACCGCGCAGGCGGGGACCCAAGTTTCTATAAACACCACACACTCAACCGCAGTCGTGTACGGCCCCGGCCCACCTTGCCGTACAATGAATCGTGCTCACCACCGGAGGACACGATGCAAAACGACAACGACGAAATCCTGAAAGCGCACCTGCGCACCCTGCATCGCCACCTGCAGGAAACCGACGACGTCGACCCGGAACTGGAAACCCTGCTGCGCCAGCTCGACGGCGACATCGACAAGGTGCTGGAACGCCGCGCCGAGCAGGAACTCGACCACAATACCTTCGGCCTTTCCTCGCGCACCCAGGAGCTGGCGGCCCGCTTCAATGTGCGCCATCCGAACGTCGCGAGCGGCCTGCGCGAGCTCGGCAATATTCTGTCGAACATGGGCATCTAAGCTGGCATTAATGCCACAAGTCATTGATAGTTAAGCCATTTTCCGGGGCGATCGGCGTCCCGGAGACGGTTTTCCGGTAAAATACCGGCCAATGAACTCCCCAGCCAATCTTTTCGCGAGCGTTCCCAAGCGTTCCAGCCGCGCTCCCGCCGCGCCTTTCCTCCCGATGTCCCGTGCCGAAATGGACAAGCTCGGGTGGGATTCGTGCGACATCATCCTGATCACGGGCGACGCCTACATCGACCACCCGAGCTTCGGGATGGCGCTGGTCGGCCGCCTGCTGGAAGCGCAGGGCTATCGCGTGGGCATCATCAGCCAGCCGGACTGGACCTCGGTCGAGCCCTTCCGCGCACTGGGCAAGCCCAACCTGTACTGGGGCGTTACCGCCGGCAACATGGACTCGATGGTCAACCGCTACACGGCCGACCGCAAGATCCGTTCCGACGACGCCTATACCCCGAACGCCGAGCCGAACAAACGCCCCGACCGCGCCGTGACGGTCTATTGCCAGCGCGCCCGCGAAGCCTTCCCGGGCGTGCCGGTGATCGCCGGCAGCATCGAGGCCTCGCTGCGCCGTATCGCCCATTACGACTACTGGTCGGACAAGGTGCGCCGCTCGGTGCTGTTCGAATCGAAGGCCGACCTGCTCATCTTCGGCAATGCCGAGCGCGCGCTGGTCGACCTCACCCGCCGCATTGCCGCGGGCGAGAACATCAAGACCATCCGCGACCTGCGCGGCACCGCCTTCCTGGTGCCGCACGGCTGGCTGCCGGACGAAGAGTGGAGCGTGCACAACTCGACCCGTGTCGACGTGCCGGGCCGCGTCGACCCGCATCCGAATCCGTATGCGATGGCCCAGGAAGACACCAAGGCCTGCGCCACCGAGAACGCCAAGCCGGAACCGGAAGTGAAGCCGGTGGTCATCATGACGCGCGAGGAGCGCCAGGCCGCCGCCCGCGAAAAGGCGCGCAAGACCGTGGTGCGCCTGCCGTCCTTCGAGACCGTGAGCGAAGACCCGGTGATGTACGCGCACACCTCGCGCGTGTTCCACCTGGAGTCGAACCCCGGCAATGCGCGCGCGCTGGTGCAGCAGCACGGCGACCGCGACGTGTGGCTGAACGCGCCGCCGCTGCCCCTGGCCATGGACGAGATGGACAACGTCTACGACCTGCCGTACGCGCGCGCCCCGCACCCGAGCTATGGCAAGGCCCATATCCCGGCCTGGGAAATGATCCGCTATTCGGTCAACATCATGCGCGGCTGCTTCGGCGGCTGCACCTTCTGTTCGATCACCGAGCACGAAGGCCGTATCATCCAGAGCCGCTCGGAGCCCTCGATCCTGCGCGAGATCGAACTGATCCGCGACACCACCAAGAACTTCGCCGGCACCATCACCGACCTGGGCGGCCCGACCGCGAACATGTACCGGCTGGCCTGCAAGGACAAGAAGATCGAGGAATCCTGTCGCCGCCTGTCCTGCGTCTATCCGACCATCTGCAGCAACCTGGGCACCGACCACAGCAAGCTGATCTCGCTGTACCGCAAGGCGCGCGCGATCCCCGGCATCAAGAAGATCCTGATCGGCTCGGGCCTGCGCTACGACCTGGCGGTGCGTTCGCCGGAATACGTCAAGGAGCTGGTGACCCACCACGTGGGCGGCCTGCTGAAGATCGCGCCGGAGCATACCGAGCAGGGCACGCTGTCGAAGATGATGAAGCCGGGCATCGGCGCCTACGACGAATTCAAGCGCCTGTTCGACAAGTATTCGCTGGAGGCGGGCAAGAAGCAGTACCTGATCCCTTACTTCATCGCCGCCCACCCGGGCTGCACCGACGAGGACATGCTGAACCTGGCCCTGTGGCTGAAGAAGAACAACTTCAAGCTGGACCAGGTGCAGACCTTCACGCCGACGCCGATGGCGATGGCGACCACCATGTACCACTCGGGCAAGAACCCGCTGGCCAAGGTGACGGAAGAATCGGAAGTGGTCGAGACGGCCAAGAGCGGCAAGGTGCGCAAGCTGCACAAGGCCTTCCTGCGCTACTACGATCCGGAGAACTGGCCGATCCTGCGCGACGCCCTGAAGCGCATGGGCCGTTCGGACCTGATCGGCACCGGCGAACGCCACCTGATTCCGCCGGCGGGCGCCGAGTTCGCGCCCGAGCATGTCGTCACGCGCGACCGCAAGCGCATGCCGGGTGCGCCGATGCCGGAGCGCGAGATGGGCAAGCGCGGCCGCGACAAAGTGCAGGTGCGCGTCGAGCGTGCGCCGGCGGCGGTGGTTGCCGCGTCGTCCAAGTCCAAGCCGTCGATCCTGTCGACCATCAAGAGCAAGCCAAAAGCCGGACGCAAGTAATTCTTCAGTTAGCAGTAGAACGTCGCCCCGGCGGAGGCCGGGGTCCAAGTTGAGCGTTTGGTTAGCTTATGCAGAACTTGGGCCCCGGCCTCCGCCGGGGCGACGGTGTTTATACGCTGGCGCTCTCGAACAGCTCGCTGGCCATGCGCGCCAGGTCGTTCATCCCGCCGCCCGCGTCCAGGTGGGCGCGCAGCCAGCCTGCCTGGCCACCATCCTTCATCAGCTGCTCGATCACTTCGCAGGCCTTGCCGAAGCCCGGATCTTGCGAGCGCAGCTTCAGGCGCGTCAGGTCGGCCCGCACCGCCTCGGCGATCGGCACCGCCTTGTCGTTCTCCGGATCGATCCACTCCCCGCCCACGCCGTCGCGCGCCGCGATGAAGCGGTTCCAGGTGTACAACTCGCGGCTGCCGTTCGACGGCCAGCGCCCCGGCTGGGCGGCGAACTCCAGGCACAGCTCGCGCGCATAGCAGGCCAGCGCCGCCGCGTAGATCGGCTTGAGCGGCGTGTCCAGCACGCGCAGTTCGATGGTGCCGTATTCCGGCTTGGGCCGCACGTCCCAGTAGAAATCCTTGATGCTCTTGACGATGCCGTGCGCGGCCAGGCGGTCGAAATGCTCGCGGAAGTCCTGCCAGCTGCGGATGTGCTCGGGCTGGATGCCGCTCATCGGGAAGGCGCTCACCACATTGCTGCGCGAGCTGCAGAAGCCCGAGCTTTCGCCCTGCCAGCAGGGCGAATTGCTCGACAGCGCGATGAACAGGGGCGCGCGCTGGGTCAGCCAGGCGCACAGCCGGGTCGCCTCGTCCGCGGTGCCGGCGCCGATGTGCACATGCATGCCGAACACGGTGAACAGCTTGGCCAGGTAGCCGAACTTGCGCTCCGAGGCGAAGTAGCGTTCCTTGGGATAGATGCGCTGCTCGTTCCACTTCTGGAAGGGATGCGCGCCGCCGCCCGAGATCGAGGCGCCGACTTCGAAGGCCGCGCGCTGCACCGTGCTGCGGATGTGCTCCAGCTGCCCCGCCGCCTCGTCGAAGGACTGCAGGATCGAGGTCGCCACCTCCAGCATCGAGGTGGTGATCTCCGGCGTGTGGACCCAGGGCTTGTCCTGCTTGTCGAGCAGGCGCAGGATGTCCGGCGCGGCCGGGAACAGGTCGAAGGTCAGGCGGTCGAGCACCATCAGCTCGAGCTCGATGCCCATGGTGCCCAGGGTCGAGGGCTTGAAGTCGGGCAGGAAGGCCGGGCCTTCTCCAGACACGGCACGCGCCTGTTCGTCGGCGCTCGGCGCGCCGATCGCTTCTTCGTTGATCAAGAGTCCAGTCGTTGGTCCATTCATTGGGCACCTCCTCGGTAGGTTTCGCCCGCCAGGCGCAGGCCCAGCCAGGTCAGGCCGGGCGCCAGCAGCACGTTCAGCGCCAGCAGGATGTTCATGACGGCGGTGGACGACGGATCCAGGCCGGTATAGGCGTTCAGCGAGTTGTCGACCACCAGCCCGCCGTAGCTCACCAGGGAGCACATCGACAAGGCCATCGCATGCTTCTTGCGCTCGCTCCAGGCAGTGGCCGGCCACAGCGCGACGCGGGTGGCGGCGATGCGCACCGCGAACACCACGCAGGCCGAGACCCAGATCCAGCCTTCCAGCACCAGGCGCAGGTCGACCAGGGCGGCCGACATCAGGAACAGCAGCACGTAGCCGATGTCCTGGGCCGTCTTGAGCTGGGCCTGGAACACGTTGTCGCGCTTCTCGACGTTGCGCAGCAGGACGCCCATCAGCAGCAGCGAGAGCAGGGCGCTGGCGGCCGATATCGAACACAGGCCGAGGTCGATCAGCAGCGCGGCCAGCAGCATGCCGGGGCGCATGGTGGCGGGCACCTTGCACAGGCGGGTGGCGAGCGCATACACGCCGTAGGAGAACACGGCGATCAGCGCGCCCAGCACCAGCTTGCCGCCCTGGCGCACCAGTTCTTCGCCGAAACCGGCGGTGGCGTCGACGCCGTGGCTGCGGGTCCATGCCAGGGTCAGGCCCAGCGCCAGCAGGGCCACCAGGTTGCTGATGCCGACCATGTTGTTGGTGGCGAAGGTCGAGGTGCCGCTGGCGTTTTCGTCGGCCACCATGGAGCTGACGATCACCGGGTTCACCGCGATCAGGATCGAGCCGATGAAGATGGCCGCGCTCCAGGGCAGGCCGAGCAGGGCCAGGATGATGGCGGTGGCCGCGCCGCGCAGGACGGTGGCCAGCAGCAGGCTGGCGCCTTGGCGGCCGCTGCGCAGCAGCCAGGCCAGGTCCATCTTGCGCCCGACCTCGAACAGCACCAGGGCGGCGGCGGCGTTAAGCAGTTCCTGGAACTGGGTCAGCAGGGCGCGGTCGATCACGTCCAGGCCCGTGGCGCCGAGCAGCAGGCCGGCGATCACCGCGCCATACAGCTTGGGCACCTTGAAGCGCTGCAGCAGCAGGCCGAGCACCAGGGCCAGCATCAGGCCCGCGCCCAGCACGGCCAGCGGGGACAGCAGCCAGAGCGGCGTGGACAGTTCGTCATTCATGGCTTGCCTCCCAGGCGTGGGCCAGCGCGCTCAGCTCGCGCTCGATCAGGGCCGCGCGCTGCTTCGTGATTTCCTGCGCGCGTTCCGAGTTCCCCACCGGCGCGGCGGTGGTGACGTGGGCGCGCACGATGCCGCCGTCTTTGGGCAGGGGAATCCACAGGCGGCCCTGCACGGCATTGGCCTCCTTCCACACGGCGACGAACTTGGCGCCGGTGCGCGCCCCCGGTACGCCCGGTTCGAGCAGGGTAAAGGGCTGCAGCCATTCGGCATTCGGGAAGCGGCGCGCCAGCTGGACCTGCATGGCGCTGCGCTGTTCCTGGCGCGCGTCGTCGCGCGAATGGGGCAGGTGCAGGCGGGCCTGGGCGTTGACCGCGGTCTGCAGGTTCAGGCAGGCGCCATCCGCCAGCCAGCGCCAGGTGCCGCCGTCGAGCAGGCGCGGCTTGTCCTTCGACGACGCCAGCCAGGCCTGGAGCAGGGCGGAAGGCGCCGCCAGCTTGCCGGCGTCCAGCGCGCGCACGGCGTTGGCGACATCGTTCCAGTGCCCGGCCTGCCAGGCGCGCGTGGCGGCCCGGCTCGATGGTTCCCAGCGCCACAGCACGGCGGACCACTGCCCGTCGGGCTGGCGCCAGACCGCAGCCGCCTGCTGCATGCCGGCGGTACCCGGATTGGTGAGCAGGGCCTGGCCGGCAGCCGCGTTGTTCCAGGGCGGGATCGCCGTCGTGACCGAACGGGCCAGCTGATGCCAGGCCAGGGCGGCCGGCGTCAGGCAGCCAGCGGCGGGGGCGGGCACCGAGGCCCAGTAGAGCATCTCCACATGCCCGCTCCAGGCGCACTGGCGCACCGAGGGCTGGCCCAGGGGCGCCAGGCTGGCGCTCACGGGCGCGCTGCACTCGCGCGGGTAGGAGCCGCTGAGTTCCTTGAATTCGGCCGCGGCGGGCGCCGCTTCCTGTTTAGTCGCGGCCGCGTGCACGGAAGGCAGGGTCAGGGCGCCGGCCAGCAGGAGCAGCCGGGAAGGGCGGGTGAATGATGTGGCTGGTCGTGGAATCATGGACGTGTCGATCCCGGGCAAAACCCGGTCTGAGGATGATCGGGAAGCTGGTCTACGCCAGCTTGGCGGAGATGCGCGGCGGTCGCGCCTGCGCATCGGTTGGGGTGGTCAAGCGGCGGCGGATGCGCCTGCCGGGTCGCTGGGCGAGCGACGACCTGGCTCAAGTATAAGCCAATATTTCATTTGTTCAAATGGGCTTGTAATTTGGATATTTACAGCGCTGGGATCATTTGGCGTTGGGCGTGGGCGCTCCGCGCCGTTCGCGCGCGATGTCCAGGTCCACGCTGGCCTGGCGCGTGCGCAGCGCCCGCGCATAGCGGTGCCGTGCCCGCAGGCGCGGATTGGTGACCAGGCGCCCCAGGGTTTCGCCGATCACCATCACCACGCCCAGCAGCGGCAGCACCAGCATCAGCCCCACCACGCCGGCCAGCGCGCCGCCCACGAAGATCATCAGCACCGTCACCAGCGGATGCACGCGCAGGCTGCGTCCCAGGGTGAGCGGCATGAACACGAAGTCGTCCAGCAGGCGCACCAGCACGAATACGCCGATCGCGCCGTAGGCCACGAGGGGATTGTTGGGCGCATCGGTCGAGGCCACGATCACCACCAGCACGCAGCCGGCCACCGAGCCCACGAAAGGCACCCAGGCCAGCACCGCCGAGATCAGGCCCAGCAGCAGGGGCGAGGACACGCCGATGGTGTACAGGCCCAGCGCCAGCACGGCGGTGTCGAGCACGGTCAGCTTGAGCAGGCCTTCGAAGTAGCGGCGCGCGGTCTGGTCGACTTCGTGCAGCAGGTAGAGCGAGCGTTCGAAGTAGGCGTTGGGCACCGCGCGCGCCAGGAATTTCTTGAAGCGCAGGCCGTCGCGCAGGAAGAAGAAGGTGAGGAAGGGCACCAGCAGCATCAGCGGCACCCAGGTCGCCACGCCGACCAGGATCTCGCCCAGGTGCTCCTGCGCGAAGTTGTCGGTGTAGGTGCGGAAGGCCTTGTTGACGGTCGAGGTCAGGCGCATCTCCGCCAGCACCGGGAAGCGCGCTTCCAGCAGGGTCATGGTGTTGTGCACGAAGGCCACGCCGCCATCCAGGTAGAGGCCGATGGTCTTTTCCCAAGAGTCTTCTTCCGGGCCGTGGCTCCAGCTCAGGATCGCCGCCAGCGCCAACGAGGCAAGCGAGAAGAACAGCAGGCAGACCCACATCGCGGCGGCGTTGCGGCCATAGCCGGCGCGCACCATGCGCTGCATCGGCCCCAGCAGGATGTAGTGCAGCACGGTGCCGAAGATGAAGGGCAGGGCCAGCCACAGCAGCTTGTTCACCACCAGCAGCAGCACGCAGGTGACGGCGATGATGCCGGTCCAGACGATGGGGCCGGCGCGTTCGCTCTCGTTCATAGCGCTTCCAGCTGCGGACGCCCTGTGCCCATCCATTCGCGCAGGCGGCGGCCGATGTGGCGCGCCAGCGCCAGCGAGATCTTGTAGCCGATCACGGTGTCGGTTTCCATCAGGCCGAGGAAGTCGGCGCGGAAAAACACCGCCATTTCGCAGGGCTCGATGGCGCGCGCCTGGGCGTTGCGGGGCGAGTTGTCGAGCAGGGCCAGGTCGCCGAAGAAGCCGCCCGGCTCCAGCTCGGCCACGACCTGGACCGTGCCCTCGTGCAGGCGGGTGATGCGCACCCGGCCGCTCATCAGGAGGTAGAGCGCCTGGCCTTCCTCGCCCTCGTCGAAGATGATTTCGTCCTTCAGGTAGCGCCGTTCGTGCAGCAGGCCGTCGACGATCTTCAGTTCCAGCGGTGTCAGTGTGCTGAACAGCGCCGTGTTCTTCAGGCGGTGCAGGCGCGGCGACATCTGAGGGGGCTTGAGGAAACCGAAAATCACGAACGCTCCAGTGCGGTCAAGAATTAATGTTGTCTGTTGATTATCCCCTAACGCATGCTGCCGCGCATCAAAAAAGCGCCCCCTGCGAGGTGGGGTGTCGCAGCTTGTCCAAAAGACTTCAAACGTGCGCGCCGCACACGGCAAAAGCGTGTACCATAATTCTTTGCGGCAATATATGTTATGTGAATAACATAGTTGTCGCTTCACCCATGAAGGATGGGCCGTGATCGACACCCACACTTTTCTGCTCGCGCTCGGCATCGGCAACATCGCCTTTGCCGTCCTGATGGCAGGCTATACCTTCGGCGCCAAGCCGAACCCCGGCCTGCGCCTGTGGATGTGGGCGCGGCTCGGCATGGGGGCGAGCCAGCTCCTCGGCTGGATGCGTCCGCAACTGGGCCTGGCGCTGCCGCCCGGCGTCGAGGGCGTGGCCTGGATTCTCGCCGTATCGGCCGAAGTGGCGGCCTATTGCCTGTTCTTCGAATTTACGCGCTGGGGCCGCTTGCTGCTGCCGATCACCGCGCTGTCCTCGGCCATCGTGCTGGCCGCCGGCAGCATGGGCGCCAGCCACGGCCAGCTGGGGACCATGGTGGCCTGCGTAGTGGCGCTGTTCGCCGCGACCATGGCCTGGATCCTGCTGCGCCCGCGCCGCTTCAGCACGCGCTTCGCCGCCGGCCTGCGCAGCGCCTCGCCGCTGCAGCTGATCATCGGCGTCAACGATGCGCTGTTCGCGCTGGCTGTCGGCTGGTCGGCCTGGTCCGGCATCCAGGGGGGCGCGCTGTTTGGCCAGGGCGATTCTTATGAATTCGCCTACCTGATGGGCTACCTCCTGATGATCGTGAACGGCTTCGGCTTCCTGCTGCTGTGCAAGCAGAAGGACGATGCCGAGATGGCGCGCCTGGCCACCACCGATTTCCTGACCGGACTGCCCAACCGCCACGCCTTCCTCGAGCGCGCCGAGCAGGCGCGCCTGGCGGCCCAGCGCCAGCGCCGTCCGCTCGCCCTGATGATGATCGACATCGACCACTTCAAGCAGCTCAACGACCGCTGGGGCCATGCGAGCGGCGACGAGGCGCTGATGGTGTTCGCCCGCACCGCGCGCGCCGTGCTGCGCGAGCACGAGACCATCGGCCGCCTGGGCGGGGAAGAGTTCGCGATGATCATGCCGGGCGCCGACCTCGACGGCGCGGTGCAGGCGGCCCAGCGCCTGCGCGTGGCGGTGCGCAATGCGACCGTGATCACGAGCGGTCCGTCGTACACGATGACGGTGAGTATCGGCGTGGTGGTGCTGGATCCGAACGAGGACTTGAGCGCGGCCTTGGCGCGCGCCGATCATGCACTGTATGCGGCAAAACGCGACGGACGTGATCGCGTCGAGATCGGCCATCCGGAACTGCGCCGCGCATGAAGAAAAAGGAAAAGGAAAAAGAAAAAGGTCCGCCGAAGCGAACCTTTTTCTTTGATGCTGGCGGAGCGGACGGGGCTCGAACCCGCGACCCCCGGCGTGACAGGCCGGTATTCTAACCAACTGAACTACCGCTCCGTTTACTCTGATCATTACTTCGATCAACCATCTGATGCTTGGTGGGCGCTGAGAGGGTCGAACTCCCGACCTAATCCTTGTAAGGGATCCGCTCTACCAACTGAGCTAAGCGCCCGTTCTCTCTATCAGAGGTTTCTGTCTGACGTTTGTCATCACGTCCGAAGAGGCCCGAATTATAGAGGTTGGAATTCGGTGTGTGCAAGGGTTTTTCGAAAAAAAGTTAAAAAGGCTTTTCACTCTTCGCCATCCAATGTTCGCATGCGTCGTAAGCAAGTTTCCGGTGGCAGATATTTACTTGCCCTAGGACATGGCCTTGTTTGTGTCATGAACGGCCGCGCGGCCTGGCCGGCGATCAAAAGTATAGGATGATTATTTATCGGGAGTTAATGCTTGGATGCACACATATGCGCGCGGCATAGGCGATTTTGGCATTGAAAATTTTGCCTTTCTTGAAAACGACAGAATAAATCATGTTTCTGTCGCAGACGTCCGTGCAGATGTTGTAAATACAACTCATTCGCTAAAAATTTCTGCTCGGTGATTCTTCCTTTCCGGATACGCTGCTCTCGCCACTTCAGATGGCACCGGTCCTGCCGGTTACAGCAACTATACAGGCGAGCAATCGCTTGACGGAAAACCAAACATAAGGAAGAAGCATGAAGCACTCGCATTCGATTCATCCAGCAATGTTGAAACTCTGCGCAGCGGTCTCGCTGGCAGTCGTCTCGGTCTCGGCCAGCGCAGGCGCCGGCAACGGCAAGCCGGTCCCGGGCCTGATGGAAACCGACCGCATCATCGTGAAATACAAGGATTCGGCCGCCGCCATGAAGGGCGTGGCGAAGGTTGCCGGCATGACCAGCGACCGCAAGGCCAAGCTGGACCGCGCAGGCCAGCAGTTCGGCATGACCGTCCGTGAAAGCCACACGATTTCGACGGGCGCCCATGTGTTCAAGCTGAACGGCAAGCGCGGCCTGAAGGACGTGCAGGCCCTGGCCGCCGAAATGATGGCGCGCGACTCGAACATCGAGTACGCCGAGCCGGACCGCATCATGACCCACATGGCGACCGCCAACGACCCGATGTACAGCCAGCAGTGGCATTACACCGACGCCACCGGCGGCCTGCGCCTGCCGACCGCCTGGGACAAGTCGACCGGCACCGGCGTGGTCGTCGCCGTGATCGACACCGGCTACCGTCCGCACGCCGACCTGAGCGGCCAGATCCTGCAGGGCTACGACTTCATCGGCGACACCTTCGTGTCGAACGACGGTAACGGCCGCGACAGCGATGCGAGCGACCCGGGCGATGCGATCGCCATCGGCGAGTGCGGCAATGGCGAACCGACCCGCGCCCAGACCTCGAGCTGGCACGGCACCCACGTGGCCGGCACCGTGGCCGCGCGCACCAACAACAGCCTGGGCGTCGCCGGCGTTGCCTACAACGCCAAGATCGTTCCGGCCCGCGTGCTGGGCAAGTGCGGCGGCTACACCTCGGACATCGCCGACGCGATCACCTGGACCTCCGGTGGTACCGTGACCGGCGTGCCGGCCAACGCCAACAAGGCGCGCGTGCTGAACCTGTCGCTGGGCGGCGGCGGTGCTTGCGATTCGACCACCCAGGCTGCGATCAACGGCGCCCGTTCGCGCGGCGCAGTCGTTGTCGTCGCGGCTGGTAACGATGCGATGAACGTCAGCAACGCCAGCCCGGCGAACTGCTCGGGCGTGATCGCCGTGGCCGCAACCGGCAAGACCGGCGGCCGTGCCTCGTACTCGAACTACGGCACCCTGGTCGACGTGGCCGGACCGGGCGGCGACGGCAGCTACAGCGTGCTGTCGACCCTGAACTCGGGCACCGGCGCACCGGCATCGGACAACTACGCCGGCTATCAGGGCACCTCGATGGCGACCCCGCACGTCGCCGGCGTGGCTGCGCTGATGCTGGCAGTGAACTCGTCGCTGACCCCGGACGACATCGAATCCAAGCTGAAGTCGACCGCGCGCGCCTTCCCGGCTTCGTGCTCGGGCTGCGGCACCGGCATCGTCGACGCGACCGCCGCGGTCAACTCGGCGGTGATCATCGATCCGCCGCCAAGCACCGAAACCGAGTCGAACAACACGATGGGCACCGCCAACATGGTGAGCACCAGCGGCACCACCATGAGCGGCAACATGGGCAGCAGCACCGACACCGACTACTTCCGTGTCGATCTGCCGGCAGGCAAGACCCTGAGCGCGGTCCTGACCCCGAACAGCAGCTCGGACTACGACCTGCACGTGTACAACAGCGCCGGCACCCTGCTGGGCAAGAGCGAGAACGGCACCGGCGCGGTCGACAGCTACAACTCGGCCAACACCGGCACCACCACCTCGACCCGCTATGTGCGCGTCGTGTACTACAGCGGCGGCACCGGCTCGGTCAGCGGCAAGTACACCCTCAAGATGACCTGGTAAGTCCTTCTCGCTCTGCCGGCAACGGCAAATCCATAGCGAAACGCGCGGCCTCGGCTGCGCGTTTTTTATTTCCTGGTTTGATGCTGATCAATGCCGTTTCAGAGGGATTGCCGACATTTCTGCCCTTTGAAAACCAACAGTGTCATGTGAATACTTATCCGAGAATTACCCCGTTCGCGCCGCACGCACGTGCAGTAAGCACAAAGTTGGCATCAAAAATTTTGCTTATTTAACTTTCGTCCGAAGAAATTATGTTTTTGAAAAATATGTACGTATAGGTGTTGTGAAATCGCCGAATTCAATTCGAATTTCCCAGCGCTACCTCTTCCGTTCGCGATACGCTGGCTTCGCCGCATCCAGACGGCACCGGCATGACCGGTTAAACCAACTATACAGGCGAGCAATCGCTTGACGGAAAACCAAACATAAGGAAGAACCATGAAGCACTCGCATTCGATTCATCCGGCAATGTTGAAACTCTGCGCAGCAGTCTCGCTGGCGGTTGCCTCGGCCTCGGCCGTGGCAGGCGCCGGCAACGGTAATGTGGTCCCGGGCCTGATGGAAACCGACCGCATCATCGTCAAGTACAAGGATTCGATGCCGGCCGCCAAGGGCATGGCCAAGGCGGCCGCCATGAGCGGCGACCGCAAGGCCAAGCTGGACCGTGCAGGCCAGCAGTTCGGTATGACCGTTCGCGAAAGCCACACGATTTCGACGGGCGCCCATGTGTTCAAGCTGAACGGCAAGCGCGGCCTGAAGGACGTGCAGGCCCTGGCCGCCGAAATGATGGCGCGCGACTCGAACATCGAGTACGCCGAGCCGGACCGCATCATGACCCACATGGCGACCGCCAACGACCCGATGTACAGCCAGCAGTGGCACTACACCGACGCCACCGGCGGCCTGCGCCTGCCGACCGCCTGGGACAAGTCGACCGGCACCGGCGTGGTCGTCGCCGTGATCGACACCGGCTACCGTCCGCACGCCGACCTGAGCGGCCAGATCCTGCAGGGCTACGACTTCATCGGCGACACCTTCGTGTCGAACGACGGCAACGGCCGCGACACCGACGCCAGCGACCCGGGCGATGCGATCGCCATCGGCGAATGCGGCGGCGGCCAGCCGACCCGCGCCCAGAACTCCAGCTGGCACGGCACCCACGTGGCCGGCACCATCGCCGCCCGCACCAACAACAGCCTGGGCGTCGCCGGCGTCGCCTACAACGCCAAGATCGTCCCGGCCCGCGTGCTGGGCAAGTGCGGCGGCTATACCTCGGACATCGCCGACGCGATCACCTGGACTTCGGGCGGCGCCGTCTCGGGCGTGCCGACCAACGCCAACAAGGCCAAGGTCCTGAACCTGTCGCTGGGCGGCAGCGGCGCCTGCGATTCGACCACCCAGAGCGCGATCAACGGCGCCCGCTCGCGCGGCGCCGTGGTCGTCGTCGCGGCCGGTAACGATGCGATGAACGTCAGCAACGCCAGCCCGGCCAACTGCTCGGGCGTGATCGCCGTGGCGGCGACCGGCAAGACCGGCGGCCGTGCCTCGTACTCGAACTACGGCACCCTGGTCGACGTGGCCGCTCCTGGCGGCGACGGCAGCTACAGCGTGCTGTCGACCCTGAACTCGGGCACCACCTCGCCGGCATCGGACAACTACGCAGGCTACCAGGGCACCTCGATGGCGACCCCGCACGTCGCCGGCACCGCCGCGCTGATGTTCGCCGTGAACTCGGCGCTGACTCCGGACGACATCGAGTCCAAGCTGAAGTCGACCGCACGCGCCTTCCCGGCATCGTGCTCGGGCTGCGGCACCGGCATCGTCGACGCGACCGCTGCGGTCGACTCGGCGCTGGGCGGCGGCGGCACCGGCACTACCCTGGCTGAAAGCGAGTCGAACAACACGACCGGCACCGCCGACCTCGTGACCGTCAGCGGCACCACCGTCAACGCCAACATGGGCAGCTCGACCGACACCGACTATTTCCGTGTCGATCTGCCGGCAGGCAAGACCCTGAGCTCGGTCCTGACCCCGAACGGCAGCTCGGACTACGACCTGTACGTGTACAACAGCGCCGGCACCCTGCTGGGCAAGAGCGAGAACGGCACCGGCTCGGTCGACAGCTACAACACGACCAACACCGGCACCGGCACCCTGGCCCGCTATGTGCGCGTGGTGTACTACAGCGGCGGTACCGGCTCGACCAGCGGCGCCTACACCCTGAAACTGAGCTGGTAAGTCCTGCTCGCCGCGCCGGCAACGGCGATGCGACGACCAACGCGCGGCCTCGGCCGCGCGTTTTTTATTGTGCGCTTCACATGGGGCCAAAGCGACGATGGCTGATTGTTACGGGAAATATTTTGTGAAATTAACGTTCTTCCGAAGAAACGATGTTTTTCAAAAATTTGTGATTTTTGGTGTGGTGAAACAACCGAATTCGCTACGATTTCGGCTGCGTTACCTCTTCCTTTCGCGATAACCTGCACCGTTCTCATCCAGACGTACAGCGTCATCGCTGACGAAACTCAAGGTAAGGAAGAAGATGAAGCGTGCAATGCATCCGGTAATGTTGAAACTCTGCGCAGCAGTCTCGCTGGCCGCAGCCTCGGTCTCGGCCGTGGCAGGCGTCGGCAACGGTAATGTGGTCCCGGGCTCGATGGAAACCGACCGCATCATCGTCAAGTACAAGGATTCGATGCCGGCCGACGCCGCCAAGGGCCTGGCCAGGGCCGCCGCCATGAGCGGCGACCGCAAGGCCAAGCTGGACCGTGCGGGCCAGCAGTTCGGCACGACCGTGAGCGAAAGCCACACCATCTCGACCGGCGCCCACGTGTTCAAGCTGAACGGCAAGCGCGGCCTCAAGGACGTGCAGGCGCTGGCAGCCGAAATGATGGCCCGCGACCCGAACATCGAGTACGCGGAGCCGGACCGCATCATGACCCACATGGCGACCGCTAACGATCCGCTCTACACCCAGCAGTGGCACTACACCGACGCCACCGGCGGCCTGCGCCTGCCGGCCGCCTGGGACAAGTCGACCGGCAGCGGCGTGGTCGTGGCCGTGATCGACACCGGCTACCGCCCGCACGCCGACCTGAGCGGCCAGTTCCTGCAAGGCTATGACTTCATCCGCGACACCTTCATCGCCAACGATGGCAACGGCCGCGACAGCGATGCGAGCGACCCGGGCGACGCCATCGCGATCGGCGAATGCGGCAATGGCCAGCCGACCCAGAACAGGACCTCGAGCTGGCACGGCACCCACGTGGCCGGCACCATCGCCGCGCGCACCAACAACAGCTCCGGCGTTGCCGGCGTGGCCTACAACGCCAAGATCGTCCCGGCCCGCGTGCTCGGCAAGTGCGGCGGCTACACCTCGGACATCGCCGACGCGATCACCTGGACCTCGGGCGGCAGCGTGACCGGCGTGCCGGCCAACGCCAACAAGGCCAAGGTCCTGAACCTGTCGCTGGGCGGCAGCGGCGCCTGCGACTCGACTACCCAGACCGCGATCAACGGCGCCCGCTCGCGCGGCGCGGTGGTGGTCGTGGCCGCCGGTAACAGCGCGATGAACGTCAGCAATTCGAACCCGGCCAACTGCGCGGGCGTGATCGCCGTGGCGGCGACCGGCAAGACCGGCGGCCGTGCTTCCTACTCGAACTATGGCACTTTGATCGACGTGGCGGCGCCTGGCGGCGACGGCGGCTATCCGGTGATCTCGACCCTGAACTCGGGCACCGGCGCACCGGCATCGGACAACTACGCCGGCTACCAGGGCACCTCGATGGCGACCCCGCACGTGGCCGGCACCGCGGCCCTGATGCTGGCCGTGAACCCGGCGCTGACCCCGGACGGCATCGAGTCCAAGCTGAAGTCGAGCGCGCGCGCCTTCCCGGTGGCCTGCTCGGGCTGCGGCGCCGGCATCGTCGATGCCACCGCCGCGGTCGCTGCGGCGCAGGGCGCAAGCGTCGGCACGGCTATGGCGGAAACCGAGGGGAACAACATGATGTCCACCGCCAACCAGGTCACCGCCAGCGGCAGCACCGTGACCGGCTATATCGGCAATGGCGCCGACACCGATTACTTCCGTGTCGATCTGCCGGCAGGCAAGACCCTGTCTTCCTACCTGGCCCCGAACAGCACGGCGAACTACAACCTGTACGTGTACAACAGCGCAGGCGCCCTGATGGGCCAGAGCGTGAACGGCATCGGCATGACCGACACCGTGCACTCGGCGAACACCGGCACCACCACGTCGATTCGCTATGTGCGGGTCGTGTACTACACCGGTACCACCGGCGCCGCCACCAGCGGCGGCAAGTACACACTGAAGCTCACCTGGTAAGCCTTCCGCCGGCTTGCCGGCACGGCAGTGCGCATGGAGCGCGGCTTCGGCCGCGCTTTTTTTGCGCCCGAAGGACCTGGTTCTTCCGTGACAGCTTAGCTTGCAACAATTTAATTTTCAGTCGATACTGTATGCAATTACAGTAGTGTGCCCCGGTCTGGGGCGGCCTCGATGAACGCCCCGGTCCGAAAAATCATCCATTGCGACTGCGATTGTTTCTACGCATCCGTCGAGATGCGGGATGATCCGTCCCTGCGCGGCCGGCCCCTGGCGGTCGGCGGGCGGCCCGACCAGCGCGGCGTGATCGCCACCTGCAACTACGAAGCGCGGCGCTTCGGCATCCATTCGGCCATGGCCACCGCCCAGGCCATGAAGCTGTGCCCGGACCTGCTGGTGATTCCGCCTGCGATGGAGAAGTACCGCATCGCCTCGCGCCAGATCATGGACATCTACCGCGACTACACCGAGCTGGTGGAGCCGCTCTCGCTCGACGAAGCCTATCTCGACGTCAGCGATTCCCCCCACTGCAAGGGCAGCGCCACCCTGATCGCGCAAGAGATCCGGCGCCGCATCCTCGAGACCGTCGGCATCACCGCCTCGGCCGGCGTGGCGCCCAACAAGTTCGTGGCCAAGATCGCCAGCGACTGGAACAAGCCGGACGGCCTGTTCCTGGTGCGCCCGGAGGAGGTGGACGCCTTCGTGGCCGCGCTGCCCGTCAAGAAGCTCTATGGCGTGGGCAAGGTGACGGCGGAAAAGATGAACCGCTTGGGCCTGCAGACCTGCGCCGACCTGCGCGGCTGGAGCATGGACCGCCTGCACGAGCACTTCGGCAGCTTCGGCGCGCGCCTGTACGACCTGTCGCGCGGTGTCGACCACCGCCCGGTGAACACCTCGCGCGAGCGCAAGTCGATCAGCACCGAGGAAACCTATACCCCGGACGTGCCCGACCTGCCGGCCTGCCTGAAGCTGCTGCCCGAGCTGGTCGAGCATTTGCTCGGCCGCATCAAGCGCGCCGGCGCCGAAAAATTCATCAACAAGCTGTTCGTGAAGATCAAGTTCGCGGACTTCCAGCAGACCACGGTGGAGTGTGTTGGCTATGCGCCACATATTCCGACCTACGCCCACCTGATGGAAACCGGCTGGCTGCGCGCCGCCAAGCCGGTGCGCCTCCTCGGCGTCGGCGTCCGGCTGAGCGACGCGGAAATCGTCGAGCAGCTGCGCCTGTTTGACGACCTGACAACATAAAAATTTTTTCCGGCATTGACGCTTGGCATCGGCGTAGAATGTCGTTCCCTTGAAATACTGAAACAATCGGATAACAGCGTATGTGGTTCAAGAATCTCCAGATTTATCGCCTGCCCGCTCCCTGGGCATTCAACCCGGAACAGATGGAAGAAGCGCTCCAGCCGCAGGCGTTCACGCCTGCCAGCAGCAACGAGCTGCTGCGCCAGGGCTGGGATTCGCCGCGCGGCAACGGCAAGCTGGTCCACGTGGTCAACAAGCAGATGCTGATGATGCTGGGCACCGAGAAGAAGCTGCTGCCTTCGTCGGTCATCAACCAGGTGGCCAAGGCCAAGGCGGCCGAGCTGGAAGAGCAGCAGGGCTTCCCGCCGGGTAAGAAGGCGATGAAGGAACTGAAGGAACGCGTGGCCGACGAACTGCTGCCGCGCGCCTTCTCGATCCGCAGCAACGTCTGGGTCTGGATCGACCCGGTCAACGGCTGGCTGGTGGTCGACGCCGCCAGCCCGGCCAAGGCCGACGACGTGGTCAAGCTGCTGCTCAAGGCGGTCGACCGCATGCCGCTGGAATCGCTGCGCGTGCAGCGCTCGCCGGTGGCCGTGATGACCGGCTGGCTGGAAGCCGACGAAGCGCCGTATGGCTTCACCATCGACCAGGACACCGAACTGCGCGCCACCGGCGAAAGCCGCGCCGCGGTGCGCTACGTGAAGCACACCCTGGAGCCGGACGACATCCGCCGCCACATCGCCGCCGGCAAGCAGTGCACCCGCCTGGCCATGACCTGGAACGACCGCATCAGCTTCGTGCTGACCGAGTCGCTGGCGATCAAGGGCGTCAAGCCGCTGGACGTGATCAAGGAAGGCGAAGCGCCGACCTACAGCGACGACGAGCGTTTCGACAACGACATCGTGCTGATGACGGGCGAGATGGCCAAGCTGCTGGCCGACGTGGTGGAAGCCCTCGGCGGCGAAGCCAAGGCCTAAGCGCCCATCGCCATTGCTGCGCCGGCGCTCCTGCCGCCGGCGCGCTCACTTCTCCGCCGCGACCTCGTCGCTCGTGGCCGGTTCCTTGCCCGCGCCTTCCGGCTGTGCATCCGAATAAGTCGGCCCTTGCCGGTGCTTGTGCGGAGCCGGCTTGCCCTCCAGAGGCGGCAAGGCCCTGGCCTGCTCCAGGTCTATCCCCGCGATCTCCGCCACCCGGCGTCCGTAATCCTCGTCGCAATGCCACAGGTGCCAGACCATGCGCAGCTGTATCGGCTGAGGACATTTCTTGAGATCGCCCCCGACGTTGTTCACCAGTTCGTCGCGCTCCCAGTCCTGGAAGGTCCGGTAGCGTTCGCCCGCCTGCCGGTAGTCGTCGGCCGTGCGGCTGGTCTGGTAGCGGCCCAGGTGCCCCTCGACGTACTGGTGGTAATCGTGGGCCGGCTGCGGCGCTTCCCGGTAGCCGCCCATGATGCTGGGCTCGTAGTTGATGTGCTTGTCCTCGCCGCGGTTGTCGACGTAGTAGGCCATCTGGCCGTCGCGCTGGTTGGTGCGCGCCATCGCGTTTTCCTGGGGTGCGTTGATCGGCAGCTGGAGGTAGTTCGCGCCCACGCGGTAGCGCTGGGTGTCCGAATAGGACAGGGTGCGTCCCTGCAGCATCTTGTCGTCGGAAAAATCGACGCCGTCCACCAGCACTCCGGTGCCGAAGGCCGACTGCTCGGTCTCCGCGAACACGTTGTCCGGATTCTTGTTCAGCACCAGGCGGCCCACCGGCAGCAGCGGGAACTTGTCCTCCGGCCAGCGCTTGGTGTCGTCGAGCGGATCGAAGTCGAGCTCGGGATGTTCGCCGTCGCTCATGATCTGCACGCAGAATTCCCATTCCGGAAAGTCGCCGCGTTCGATCGCCTCGTAGAGGTCGCGCGTGGCATGGCTGGTGTCGTGGGCCTGGATCTCGGCGGCTTGGGCTGCCGTGAGGTTGCGCACGCCTTGCTTGGGCTCGAAGTGGAACTTGACCAGGTGGGCCACGCCCTGGTCGTTGACCAGCTTGTAGGTGTTCACGCCCGAGCCTTCCATCTCGCGGTAGTTGGCCGGGATGCCCCAGGGGCTCTTGACCCAGGTGACCATGTGCAGGGCTTCCGGGTGGCTGCAGATGAAGTCGTAGAAGCGCCAGGGCTCCTGCTGGTTGGTGACGGGGTCGGGCTTGAAGGCGTGGATCATGTCCGGAAACTTGATCGCGTCGCGGATGAAGAAGACCTTCAGGTTGTTGCCCACCAGGTCCCAGTTGCCCTCGACGGTCTTGAACTTGATGGCGAAGCCGCGCGGATCGCGCGCCGTCTCGGGCGATTCCTTCGCGCCGATCACGGTGGAGAAGCGCACGAACACCGGGGTCTGCACGCCGGCCTCGATGAGCACGCGGGCGCGCGTGTACTTGCCGGCGGGTTCGCCGCCGATCGTGCCGTAGGCTTCGAACACGCCGTGGGCGCCGGTGCCGCGCGCGTGCACCACGCGTTCCGGAATCCGCTCGCGGTCGAAGTGCGTGATCTTTTCGATGAACTGGTAGTTCTCGAGCGTGGCCGGCCCGCGTTCGCCGACGGAACGCATGGACTGGTTGTCGCGGACCGGGTGTCCCTGGCGGGTGGTCAGCGTAGGTCGCTGCTCGCTCATTGCGCTCTCCTCTTTCTCGGACGGTGGAAGAGGGCAGTATAGGAAGGGCAAGCGAAGGGCAGCGCGCGGCTGCCCTAGGGAAAAGGCTGGCTTAGAGCTGCTGGAACACGCCGGCGGCGCGGTTCTTCTGGACGTTATCCCATGGGAAGACCTGGCCGTTCATGGCGACGTAGACGCCGGCCGGCAGGGTCTGGGCGACGCCGCAGGCGAAGCCCAGGTTGAACAGGGCGTCCGAGTTGGCGATTTCGTAGGGGATCATGGCGCCGGTCAGCACGATGGTCTGGCCGAGATTGGCCGCGCCCAGCACCGCCGCGGTTTCGCGCATGGTGTCGGTGCCGTGGATGATGACGATGGCTTTCTCTTGCGCACCCTGGCAGGCGGCCAGCACGCGCTGGCGGTCGGCGTCCTGCATGTCGAGCGAATCGAGCAGCGGCAGCACGTCGAGCGCGACGGGCACCGTCATGCGGCTGCGCTTGATCACTTCGGGCAAATGGCTGTCGGAGAAGCCGAGCACGCCGTTCAGTTCGTTGTAATGCTTGTCGAAGGTGCCGCCGGTGGCGATGAGTCGGAGAGTCATATCGGTTAATGAAGGTTTATCAATGCGGTGAAAAAAGGTCGTTCATGATAGCCGCAAACGGGTATGTATCTGTGTGTGACTGCGCTAGAATCGTCCGGATCGGATGAGTACACTGCTTCCTTTTCCCCCTTCTTACCTATTTCTCCCATGAAAGCCGTCGCACCAGGAACCGTCATTTTCCACCGCCATCGGGGCTACGGCGTGATCACCCACGTCAACCTCCTGACGGGCTGGATCACGGCGCGCTTCGGCAGCGAATCGCGTCCGCTGGACCTCAATTTGTCGAGCGACGAGGTGCAGCATGCGGACGGCGAACCCATCCTGTTCCGCCGCACGCCGCCGGACCGCATGCCGCACGCGCGCCTGATGGCCGTGGTGCGCGAGCTGCACAAGGCGGGCTACCAGAAGCTGTACCTGTATTCCTGGCCCAAGCCCTCGGGGCTGCACTGGCGCTGGCATCTGTTCACCGGTCCGCGCAACTGGATGCAGCGCACCTGGCGCGAAGGCTGGTATGGCTCGGGGGCGGATTACAACAACAATCCGGTGATGGGCTGGGGCGATGTGCCGGGGGCGACGACGGACGAGCTGATCCATGCGCTGGCCAGGTTCGATCCGCAGGGGCTGGCGCAGGCGCTGGGCAGGGACGAGGATCACACGGCGTGGTTCGCGCAGGCCTGCGACTTGCTGCTGCCGGGGTACATGTACAGCCTTAACATGGAGCGGCCGGCGGGTGGCGGGTTGATCGAGGCGCCGCCGGTGCCGGTGGTGCCGGTGAAGGCGGGCTTGAAGGCATACTCGGGGCCGGATATCGGCTGGCCGCCGGGCTGGGCTGGCTTGTGGACCGGGACGCATGTCATGCCGGCGCGTAAGGTGAATCTGACGGGGGAGCCGGAGCTGCGCTGAGTTTTCGGTGCACTCACGCGTTACCGCTGCGGTGCGAATTTAGGTTCCGGCCTTCGCCGGAACGACGTGCTTAAGCTATCGCTTAGAAGACTAGTAACACTATTCTCAGACGCTGCCTTGGCACGTCGTTCCGGCGAAGGCCGGAACCCAAGTCATTTGCAAACCTGCAGCCTTACCTTTTACCCAAGGCCTCCGGATTCAAGATGTTATCCGGCTTCCCCTCCGCAAACTTCAGCACATTCTCGAACGCGATCTGGAAATAGATCTCGTAACTGTCCTTCTCCACATACCCCAGGTGCGGCGTCGCCAGCACGGTTGGAATCTTCAGCAAAGGCGCATCCGCAGCCAGCGGCTCGCTGGTGAACACATCCAGCGCCGCCGCTCCCGGCTTCCCCTTGCGCAGCGCTTCTTCCAGCGCTCCCTCGGCCACCAGCTCCGCCCGGCTCGTGTTGACGAACAAGGCATCCGGCTTCATGCGCGCCAGGTCCTCCGCGGTGACGATCCCGCGCGTGCTGTCCGCCAGCCGCAAATGCAGGCTCAGCACATCCGACCCTTCGAACAAGGCTTCGCGCGAGGCGGCCGCCTCGAAGCCGTCGGCCACCGCCACTTGCCGGCTGTTCTCGCTCCCCCACACGATCACGCGCATGCCGAAGACGCGCGCATACCCCGCCACCAGCTTGCCGATCTTGCCGTAGCCCCAGAGCCCCAGCACCCGCCCGCGCAGCGAGCGGCCCAGTCCATTGAGCTGGGGATTGATCGAGGCCGTCTGCCACAAGCCTTCCTTGAGGTTATTCGCGTAGGGCAGGATCTTGCGGCTGGCCGCCATGATCAGCGCCCAGGTCAGCTCGGAAGGCGCCACCGGCGACCCGATGCCCTCGGCGATCGCGATCCCATGCTCGGTGGCCGCCGCCACGTCGATGTGTCCGCTCACCTTGCCGGTCTGCGAAATCAGCTTGAGGTTCGGCAGCTTGGCCAGCAGCGCGCGCGGCAAGACGGTGCGTTCCCGGATCAGCACCAGGGCGTCGAATGGCGCCAGGCGGATCGCCAGCTGGCCCAGGCCCCTGGCCGAGTTATTGAAGACCTTGACCTCATGCCCGTCGAGCAAGCGGAAGCAATCGAGGCCGCGTACGGCGTCCTGGTAATCGTCGAGAATCGCAATTTTCATGAGTGTTGTCAGAGTGTAATGATTCGCTCGTAAAGAAATAACACGATATGCCAAAAGGACAAATAGCCTACTACATTACTTAGGCATTATTCCTACTTTTTTGTAGTGGAACAGCCCGAATCCGGGTTTGTCGGGTGTACAATCTTCGGCATCTTAAGGGTTTGACATGCTTGCAGCGTGTCCCCAGCAGTACCGTTCCCAGCCTTGCCAGAGGCTGTCGACACGACCGCCGTACCGCCGCCGTACCATCAGGAACAAGCTCCTCGATGCCACCGCAGGCCGACCAGACGACGATCCTGCCGTGCCGGGACAGAAAGAATTCTTAATTGGCATTGGAGGTACCTTTATGAACCAGCCCGTGATGGGCGGCGTCGCCGCACTGAACGTTCCAGCTTACATCAAACACCAAAAGCTCATCAATTGGGTCGCGGACATCGCCGCCCTGACGAAGCCTGACGCCATCTACTGGTGCGACGGCTCGGAAGAAGAGTACGACCGCCTGTGCGCACAGATGGTCGAAGCCGGCACGATGAAGAAGCTCAACCCGGCCAAGCGTCCGAATTCCTATCTCGCCTGGTCCGACCCGTCGGACGTGGCGCGCGTCGAAGACCGCACCTATATCTGCTCGGCGACCAAGGAACAGGCTGGCCCCACCAACAACTGGATGGACCCGGCCGAGATGCGCCGCACCCTGAACGGCCTGTTCGATGGCTGCATGGCCGGCCGCACCCTGTACGTGGTGCCGTTCTCGATGGGCCCGCTGGGCTCGCCGATCGCCCACATCGGCGTCGAACTGTCCGACTCGCCTTACGTCGCCGTTAACATGCGCATCATGACGCGCATGGGCAAGGCCGTGTACGACGTGCTGGGCGCCGATGGCGAGTTCGTGCCTTGCGTGCACACCGTCGGCATGCCGCTGGCCTCGGGCCAGAAGGACGTGCCGTGGCCGTGCAACCCCACCAAGTACATCGTCCACTATCCGGAAACCCGCGAGATCTGGTCCTTCGGCTCGGGCTACGGCGGCAACGCCCTGCTGGGCAAGAAGTGCTTCGCGCTGCGTATCGCCTCGAACATGGGCTACCAGGAAGCGCAGGCAGGCGGCACCGGCTGGCTGGCCGAGCACATGCTGATCCTGGGCGTCGAATCGCCCAAGGGTGAGAAGAAATACGTGGCCGCCGCCTTCCCGTCGGCCTGCGGCAAGACCAACTTCGCCATGCTGATCCCGCCGAAGGCCTTCGACGGCTGGAAGGTGACCACCATCGGCGACGACATCGCCTGGATCAAGCCGGGCCAGGACGGCAAGCTGTACGCGATCAACCCGGAAGCCGGCTATTTCGGCGTGGCCCCGGGCACCAACGACAAGACCAACCCGAACTGCATGGCCTCGCTGCGCGAGAACGTCATCTTCACCAACGTGGCGCTGACCGACGACGGCGACGTGTGGTGGGAAGGCATGACCAAGGAAGCCCCGGCGCACCTGGTCGACTGGCAGGGCAAGGACTGGACCCCGGCATCGGGCACCAAGGCTGCCCACCCGAACGCGCGCTTCACCGTCGCCGCGACCCAGAACCCGGTGATCGACCCGGCCTGGGACGATCCGGCCGGCGTGCCGATCTCGGCCTTCATCTTCGGCGGCCGCCGTTCGACCACGGTGCCGCTGGTGACCGAAGCGAACAACTGGGTGGAAGGCGTGTACATGGCCGCGACCATGGGCTCGGAAACCACCGCCGCCGCCGCCGGCCAGATGGGCATCGTGCGCCGCGATCCGTTCGCGATGCTGCCCTTCATCGGCTACAACATGAGCGACTACTTCCAGCACTGGCTCAACCTCGGCAAGAAGATCGAAGCCAAGGGCAGCGCGCCGAAGATCTACTGCGTCAACTGGTTCCGTACCGATGAAGCCGGCAAGTTCGTGTGGCCGGGCTACGGCGACAACATGCGCGTGCTGAAGTGGGTCCTGGACCGCGCCGAAGGCGGCGCTTCCGGCGGCCAGTCGCACCTGTTCGGCACCTCGCCGAACTACGGCGACCTGAACTGGGACGGCCTGGACTTCACCGAGCAGCAATTCACCCAGATCACCTCGATCGACAAGGCGGCCTGGAACGAAGAGCTGAAGCTGCACAGCGAGCTGTTCGAGAAGCTGGCCTACCACCTGCCGCAAGAGCTGGTGGACACCAAGGCCAAGCTGGAGAAACATCTGGCCGGCTGATCCGGCTGAGTGGGGGAGGGCCGCCTGCGGGCGGCATATAAAAAAGAACAGGGGCGATGCCGGTGGCATCGCCCCTGTTTCATTGTGGCCGTCGATGGCCACCTCGTTCGCCGCCAGCCCGCACCCTCAGCACGTCATTCCGGCGAAGGCCGGAATCCAAGTTCGTCGCGTAGCTCTACATTCAAACGGTAACGCGGTGCACGCAAACTTGGGTTCCGGCCTGCGCCGGAACGACGGTCTGAAGGCTGATGACTATCGTTAGCGCTGCGATTCAATCACGCCTTCAACAACGGTTTCAGATACTTACCCGTCACGCTAGCCTTGTTCGACGCCACCTCTTCCGGCGTACCCGCCGCCACGATCGTACCGCCACCCGCGCCGCCTTCCGGCCCCAGGTCCACAATCCAGTCCGCCGTCTTGATCACGTCCAGGTTGTGCTCGATGATCGCCAGCGTATTGCCCTGGTCGCGCAGGCGGTGGATCACCTTCAGCAGCAAATCGATGTCGGCGAAGTGCAGGCCGGTGGTCGGCTCGTCCAGGATGTACAGCGTCCGGCCCGTGTCGCGCTTGGACAGTTCCAGCGACAGCTTCACGCGCTGCGCCTCGCCGCCCGACAGGGTGGTCGCGCTCTGGCCCAGCTTGATGTAGCCCAGGCCCACGTCCAGCAGGGTCTGCAGCTTGCGCGCGATGACCGGCACCGGCTTGAAGAACTCGTGCGCGTCCTCCACCGTCATCTCCAGCACTTCGGTGATGTTCTTGCCCTTGTACTGCACTTCCAGCGTCTCGCGGTTGTAGCGCTTGCCGTGGCAGACGTCGCAAGGCACGTACACGTCCGGCAGGAAGTGCATCTCGACCTTGATCACGCCGTCGCCCTGGCAGGCTTCGCAGCGGCCGCCCTTGACGTTGAACGAGAAGCGGCCCGCCGAGTAGCCGCGTTCCTTCGCGGTCGGCACGGTCGCGAACAGGTCGCGGATCGGGGTGAACACGCCGGTATAGGTCGCCGGGTTCGAACGCGGAGTGCGGCCGATCGGCGCCTGGTCGACCGAGATCACCTTGTCGAAGTGCTCCAGGCCGTGGATCGACTCGTGCTCCGCCGGCTCGGTCTGCGAACCATACAGGTGGCGCGACAGGGCCGGGAACAGGGTGTCGTTCACCAGGGTCGACTTGCCCGAACCGGACACGCCGGTCACGCAGGTCAGCAGGCCTACCGGCAGGGTCAGGCTCACGTTCTTCAGGTTGTTGCCCTTGGCGCCAGTGATCACCAGCTGGCGGTTCGGGTCGGCCTTGGTGCGCTTCTTCGGCACCTCGATCTTGCGGCGGCCGTCCAGGTACTGCGCAGTCAGCGACTGCTTGCTCTTCATGATTTCCTTGAGCGAGCCGGCCGCGATCACCGCGCCGCCGTGCACGCCCGCGCCCGGGCCCATATCGACGATGTAGTCGGCGGTGCGGATCGCATCCTCGTCGTGCTCCACCACCAGCACGCTGTTGCCGATGTCGCGCAGGTGCTTCAGGGTCGCGATCAGGCGGTCGTTGTCGCGCTGGTGCAGGCCGATCGAGGGTTCGTCCAGCACGTACATCACGCCGGTCAGGCCCGAACCGATCTGCGAGGCCAGGCGGATGCGCTGGGCCTCGCCGCCGGACAGGGTGTCCGCGCTGCGGTCGAGCGACAGGTAGTCCAGGCCGACGTTGTTCAGGAACTTCAGGCGCGCGGTGATCTCCTTGATCACGCGCTCCGCGATGTCCTTCTTGGCGCCGGTCAGTTCCAGCGATTCGAAGTAGGCGAGGGTCTCGCGCAGCGGACGGTCCGACACTTCATAGATGGCGCGCTGCTGCGGGCCATGGCCGATCTTGACGAAGCGCGCTTCGGTGCGCAGGCGTGCGCCTTCGCAGGACGGGCACTTCTTCTCGTTGATGAACTTCGCCAGCTCTTCTTTGACCGCCATCGAGTCGGTCTCGCGGTAGCGGCGCTGCAGGTTGTTCACCACGCCCTCGAAGCTGTGCTCGCGGATCACGGTGCGGCCGCGCTCGTTGATGTACGAGAACGGGATCGTGGCCTTGCCCGAGCCATGCAGGACCGCATCCTTGGCCTTGGGCGGCAGCTGCTCGAAAGGCGTGTCCAGGTCGAAGTCGTAGAAGGCCGCGATGTTCTGCAGCATCTGGAAATAGAACTGGTTGCGGCGGTCCCAGCCCTTCACGGCGCCGGAAGCCAGCGACAGGTGCGGGAAGGCGACGATGCGCTTCGGATCGAAGAACTCGATATGGCCCAGGCCGTCGCATTCGGAGCAGGCGCCCATCGGGTTGTTGAACGAGAACAGGCGCGGCTCGAGCTCCTGCAGCGAATAGCCGCAGACGTTACAGGCGAACTTGTTCGAGAAGATGGTTTCCTTCTCGGTGTCCATTTCGTAGGCCACGGCGCGGCCGTCGGCCAGGCGCAGGGCGGTCTCGAAGCTCTCGGCCAGGCGCTGCTTGATGTCCGCGTTCACCTTGACGCGGTCGATCACGACGTCGATGCTGTGCTTCTCGGTCTTCTTGAGCTTGGGCAGCTCGTCGACATCGTAGATCTTGCCCGCATTCACGCCGCTCTGGACGCGGAAGCGCACGAAGCCCTGGGCCTGCATGGCCTGGAACAGGTCGCTGTGTTCGCCCTTGCGGTTGGCCACGACGGGCGCCAGGATCATCAGCTTGGTGCCTTCCGGCATGGCCAGCACGGCGTCGACCATCTGCGACACGGTCTGGGCCGCCAGCGGCTCCTGGGGGTGGTCCGGGCAATACGGGGTGCCGACACGCGCGTACAGCAGGCGCAGATAGTCGTGGATCTCGGTGACGGTACCGACCGTCGAACGCGGGTTGTGCGA
Source organism: Massilia sp. AB1 (assembly GCF_018119385.1). Classification (NCBI taxonomy): domain Bacteria; kingdom Pseudomonadati; phylum Pseudomonadota; class Betaproteobacteria; order Burkholderiales; family Oxalobacteraceae; genus Massilia; species Massilia sp. AB1. The sequence continues at coordinate 43,214 of NZ_JAGKSG010000020.1, forward strand.
AGTCGCCTTCTGCTCGATCGAGATCGCCGGCGACAGGCCTTCGATCAGGTCGACGTCCGGCTTTTCCATCAGCTGCAGGAACTGGCGCGCATAGGCCGACAGCGATTCGACGTAGCGGCGCTGGCCCTCGGCGTACAGGGTATCGAAGGCAAGGGAGGATTTACCGGAACCCGACAGGCCGGTGATGACGATCAGCTTGTTGCGCGGCAGGTCCAGGTTGATATTCTTCAGATTGTGCGTGCGCGCGCCGCGGATACGAATTTCTTCCATTAAGTTTGCAGGCTTTCAATAAGTTTTTGCGGGCCGGCGCACGAAGAAAAGCGCAGTGAGCGGGCCAATCGGAGAGAACCCATAAGTGTAGCTTGTTTTTCGAAACGCTGTACATGCATCCAGCACTTTTGTGCCGCCAGGATACGTTTTCATGTTACTTTCAGCAGGAATGCACAGGCGGCAACCGGGGTCTGCAGTATGTGGGCCGCTTCTGGGACGCTTCAATGACAAAGCGTCCAGGAATCGAAAATAAATTCCCCGGTTTAGAATCCCTGCCACAAACGCTTCACTACCACTCAAGAGCGACATGGAAATCATTACAGAAGACGATTACGCGGGCCTGCTGGACGACCATCCGCGTTCCCCCAATGCCGCCGTGCTCAGCTTCAGTTCGGGCGGGGTCAGCTGTATTCCGCATGGCTTCCTGAGCAACTGGCTGGAGCAGGAACCCGAGGCCGGTACCTTCTATATCGGCCGCTGTTCCGGTTTTGGCATCGGCTCGATCGCCAAGTACGACGCCGGCCTGCAAAGCCTGTGCGTAGGCCGTTTCGTTTCCGGCGGCTTGCGCCTGCGCTTCCTGCTCAACGGACAGCACGAGTCGAAAACGATCTCGACCTATATGTTTTCCATCGCCCGCATGGGCATGACGAACGCACCGCCGCCCCAGTACGCGGACTCGATCGTCCGCAACGATGTCTGGATTGGCGACGAAGCGATGATGCTGGGCGGCGGGATTATCGAGAACGGCTGCATCATCGGCGCGCGCTCCCTGCTGCCGCCCAATTTCCGCTCCGAACCCTATGGCATCTATGCCGGTTCGCCGGCGCGCCTGATCCGCTTCCGCTTCCCGGAGGCCGTGCGCGCCGCCTTGCTGGACCTGGCCTGGTGGGAAATGCCGATGAGCTGGATTCGTGATAATAACGACATGTTTTTGCAGGATATGACTGCCGACGAAGGCCGCGCGCTCGAGATCATCGCCCGCCTGAAGGAGAGCCGCCGCCAGCACGAAGCCGTGCATGGAAAGCCGGCCATCTTCGCCGCCGGCGACGTGCCGATCTAAGCGATTCTTGACGCCGGTCTAGGCGCCGCCGGGCACCGGCCGCCGGCCCTGGCGTCCAATTCTCGAGCAGTCCGGGGCGTGCAAAAATCCCTTTTTTTCAGGGCTCATCGGCCCCATAATAGTCGGCTGCAACACCCGTTCCCTGACGCTTAGTCATTTGCAGAGTCAGGGCTCTACATAACTCACTGGAGTAACAACATGGCATCAGTCAACAAGGTCATCATCGTCGGCAACCTGGGCCGCGATCCGGAAATCCGCTACATGCCGAGCGGCGACGCGATCGCGAACATCGCGGTGGCCACCTCGTACAAATCGAAAGACCGCAACACCGGCGAGCAGAAGGAACTGACCGAATGGCACCGCATCTCCTTCTTCGGCCGCCTGGCTGAAATCGTGGGACAGTACCTGAAGAAAGGTTCGTCGGTCTACGTCGAAGGCCGCCTGCAGACCCGCAAGTACACCGACAAGGACGGCATCGAGCGCTACGCTACCGACATCATCGCCGAGAACATGCAAATGCTGGGCGGCCGCCAGGGTATGGGCGGCAACGACATGGGCATGGGCGGCGGCATGGACGACGACTACTCGGCGCCGCAGCGTCCGGCTCCGCGCCAGGCCCCGCCGGCCCCGGCAGCCCGTCCGCAGCCGAAGCCGGCTCCGAACTTCTCGGACATGGACGACGACATCCCGTTCTAAGCTGTTTCTTCGAACGGCAAACAAGAACCCGCTTCCTCTTCGAGGAGCGGGTTTTTCATTTCCTGAATCGGGCTGCCGTCTATTTGCCCGCTTATTTGCCGATGATGCTAAGGATATTCCCGTCCGGGTCCTTCAGCCACGCCACCTTCATCTGCTCGCCGACGTGGATATCGTCCTCGAGCCGCATGCCTGCCATCTGGTATTGCTCGAAGCGGGCGCCCTTGGCCTTGAGCGTATCGACTACCGTCCTGATCTCCAGGCCCACATCCCAGTTGATGGCCGTGGCCTGGTTGCTGCCCGCATACTCGGACTGGTAGACGAAGATCCGGGAATTGCCGCTCCGATAGGTCAGGACGCCCGGACCGTCCGAGCTGGCGTCCTCCTCTTCGAGTCCCAGCACATTGGTGTAGAACTCTCTTGCGCTGGCGAGGTCGCGCGTGGCGACGGTGGCGATCGCATCCACATGTGACAGCATGATGGCCTCCTCGGTTGGCCAATGAAGGAAGCGGATAGCGTACTGCGGTCGAATTTTGCGCAGCGCACCATTGGCGCGCTGCGCGGCCTTACTCGTAGCGCAATGCGTCGATCGGATGCAGGTTGGCCGCCTTGGCCGCCGGCATGATGCCGAACACGATGCCCACCAGGCTGGAGAAGCCGAAGGCCATGGCGATCGCCCACCAGGGCACGAAGGCGTCCGGGAAGTTCGGGATCGCCTTGGCCGCGCCGAAGCCGATCAGGTAGCCCAGCAACAGCCCCACCAGTCCGCCCAGCAGCGACAGGGTGGTCGCCTCGATCAGGAACTGCATCAGGATATGGTGGCGCTGCGCGCCCAGGGCCTTGCAGATGCCGATCTCGCGGGTGCGCTCGGTCACCGACACCAGCATGATGTTCATGATGCCGATGCCGCCCACCAGCAGTGAGATGCTGACGATGCCGCCCAGGACCAGGGTCAGGGTCGCGATGATGCTTTCAAAGGATTCCGACAGCTGCTGGGCGGTCTGCACCTTGAAGTCGTTGCGCTGGCCCGGTTTGAGGTGGTGGGACTGGCGCAGCAGCGAGGTCACTCGGCCCTGCACGGCGTCGATCTGCTCGATGTCGTTCACGGTGAAGCTGATCGAGATGTTCAGCTTGGTGCCCGTGCCCGCGATCACCTGGCCGACCGCGAAAGGAATCAGGATGTAGTTGTCCTTGCTGATGCCGAAGGTCTCGCCCTTTTCCTCGGTCACGCCGATGATCTTGAACCACTCGCCGCCGATGTCGATGAACTGGCCCAGCGGTTCGCCCGTCAGGCGCAGGTTCTCCAGCGTCTTGCTGCCGACCACGGCCACGCGGCGGCGCGACTGGTCGTCGCTGGCGCGCAGGAAGCGTCCCTTGGCCGGGAACACCTGGGCCGATTCCATATAGGTCTCGGTCACGGCCATCACCTGGGTGAAGGTGGAGGTCGCGCCGGCGCGCACCGTGGTGCCGAAGTTGCCGAAGGGGGCGAAGGCGGGCGACACGTTGCTGATGTCGTCGATGTGGGTCACGATGCGCTCGTAGTCGCCGATCCCCAGCACGTTCTCCTTGCCCTGCAGCGCTTCCTCGAAGGTCGTATAGGCTTCCACCGTCAGGCTGTTCGAGCCCAGGCCCTTGAACTCGTTGCTGATCGAGGCCGACAGGCCCTGCACGATCGAGACCACGGCGATCACCGAGGCGACGCCGATGATGATGCCGAGCGAAGTCAGGAAGCTGCGGAAGCGGTGCGCGTAGATGCTCTGCAGCGCCGAGCGGAAGCTCTCCAGCACGCTAAACATGGGCCGCTCCCCGGGGACGGAAGCTGCTGCGCTCGGCATTCACGGTATCGCTCTGCACGCGGCCGTCGGCCAGCCTCACCGTGCGCCCGCAGTGCGCGGCGATGTCGGGTTCGTGGGTCACGATGATCACGGTCTGGCCTTCGGCGTGCAGGGTGTCGAACAGGGACATGATGTCGGCCGCGGTGCTCGAATCCAGGTTGCCGGTCGGCTCGTCGGCCAGCAGGATCGAGGGTTCGCTGCACAGGGCGCGGGCGATCGCCACGCGCTGGCGCTGGCCGCCCGACAGCTGGTTGGGCAGGTGGTCGAGGCGGTGCTCCAGGCCGACCCTGGCCATGGCTTCGGTCGCGCGCCGCAGCCGGTCGGCCGGGCGCACGCCGCGGTAGATCAGCGGCTGCATCACGTTCTGGACGGCGGTGGCGCGGGTGAGCAGGTTGAAGCTCTGGAAGATGAAGCCGATCTCCTCGTTGCGCGTGCGCGCCAGCTCGGCGTCGCTCATGCCGGCCACGTCGCGGCCGTTGAGGAAGTAGCGTCCGCTGGTCGGCGTGTCGAGGCAGCCGAGGATGTTCATCATGGTCGACTTGCCCGAGCCCGAGGAGCCGATGAAGGCGACATAATCGTTGCGCGCGACCTGGAGGTCGATGCCGGCCAGCGCCGCGATCGTTTCACCGCCCATCTGGTAATGCTTGGTGATGCCTTCGAGCCGGATGAGTGGGGCGCCCTGGCTCATGTCGAGGCAGGCTTGGCCGCAGGCTCGGCGGTCACCACCGGCCTGGCTGTCGGCTCGACGGCGTCGCCCTGCTTCAGCTGGCGCAGGACCTTGTACGGACCCGTGATCACGGTCTCGCCATTGGCCAGGCCGCTGCGGATCTCCTGCATGCTGTCGTCCGCCGCGCCGGTGGTCACGATGCGCTTTTCCGCCTTGCCGTCCTTGGCGACGAAGACCCAGCTCTCGGCCTTGATCTCGGCCTTCTTCTTGTCCTTTTTCTTCGGGCCTTCGGTCGACTCTTCGTTGTTGGACAGGACCGCCTGCAGCGGCAGCGCGAGCGACTTGCCGCTGCTCGAGACGAACACCTCCGCGCGCACGCTCATGCCGGGGCGCAGGGCCAGCTGCTTGGTATCCAGGAGCTCGACCTTGACGTCGTAGTTGCGCGACTTCGATGCGCCCTGGGCCGCCGCGGCCGGGTTCTGCTTGGGCGAGAGCGGGATCGACAGCACCTTGCCGGCCAGCGCCACGTCCGGGTAAGCGGCGGTATGGATCTCCACCTCCTGGCCGACCGCCACCCGTGCGATGTCGGCTTCGTCGACGTTCACTTCGGTGACCATGGTCGCCGTGTTCGCGATGGTCATCAAGGTGGAGCCGGCGATGCTGACCTGGCTGGCCACCGCCGTTTCGCCGACCTTGATGTCGAGCGCCGTGATGGTGCCGGCGATCGGCGCGCGCACGGTGGTCTTGGACAGGCGCTCGTTGGCCAGCTTCAGGCTGGCCTCCACCTGCTCCAGGCGCGAACGGCTGTTGCGCAGATCGATCTTCGCCGCTTCGAGCGCGAAGCGGGCGTCGTCGATCGCCGAGTCGGCTAGCATCTTCATCTTGTGCAGCTCGAGCTTGCGCTTGTACTGGTTTTCCTGGTTCTGCACACTCAGCTGCTGCTGTTCGATCGCGATGCGCTGCTGGCGCACCACGGCTTCCTGCTGCGCGACTTCGGCGCGGTAGGTCTGGTCGTCCAGGTGCAGCAGCAGGTCGCCCTTCGCGACCTGCTGGCCTTCCTTGACGTGGATGGCGCTGACCTTGCCGATCACTTCCGGCGACAGCATGACCTGCTCTTCGTAGAGCAGGTGGCCCGAGGCCAGGATCGACGAGCGGATGTCGCGGTAGCCGATCTTGTCGGTGTCCACGGCCTTGGCCGGTCCGCTGCCGCGGATCAGCTTGGCGGCCACGGGGATGCAGAGGATCGCCGCGATCGCCAGTCCTGCCAACAGTTTCTTGCGCTTCATGCCATCTGGCTCAGTTTGAACGCCAGCCAGCCGCCGTAAATGAGGACCGTCGGGATCAGGATCACCCGCAGGGCGCTGCCGCGCGAGGCGCCGGTCCAGGCCTGGTAGCCGATGACTTGCAGCGCCAGGTTCCAGACGAAGAGGATCGAGAGGCTGTCCAGCAGGCCCGCCAGCGGGTGGCTCTGTTCGTAATGGAAGAAGAGCTGGTTGAGCGAAGTCGGGTTCAGCGCTTCCATGCCCAGCTGTCCGTTGGATTGGAGCAGCATCTGCATGCCGCCGAGTACCAGCACCAGCACATTGGGCAGGGAGGACCAGGCGGACAGTGCGAAGCCTTTGCCGAAGCTGAGTTCGCGGTTGGTGAATTTGCCGACGATGAGCAGGTACAGCGCGATGGCCGCATACATGGCCAGCACCGCGAAGACGCCGCCGCCGGCGGTGAGGTAGGCCATGGTCTGGCGGCTCATGCCCATCCCCGCCTGCTGCTCGCGCACGGCGGGATCGGCGACGGCGGCCAGCATGTGTTCCTGGAACCAGGTGTAATCGACGAAACCGAGGAAATACCAGAGGAAGAGCGCGACATTGGCGGCGCAGATCGCCAGTACTGGCAGCCAGGCGGCAGGGCGGGATGCCAGGCGCCGGAAGGTGGCGGCAGGTTCAAGGAAGATGCCGAACAGGGCGCTGAAAGGGGAGGTGGTGGCCGGTGCCGACTTGTCGATCAATTCCATGGCGTGTGTCTTGTTCCAATGAGTCTTCGGGAATGCGCCCATGACCGCGGCGCCGGGTGTGACTATTTCACGAGGAAAACGATAGCATGCTGTTAAATAATGGCGCTATGTCCTTTGCTTACTTTGAAGGCAATCCTATAAAGGTTGATAGGAGCGCTTTGGACACAGCACGCGCCGGCGGTGGCGGTGCGTGGCACGCACATGGGCGGGAGTTGAAAGATGAAGCGCATCTATCGCTGGAACACCGTGGAAGGCGGGGGGAGCGAACACCTGGCGCTCGATGCCGATGCCGCGCGGATCGTGGCCGAGAGCGTCGTGATCGGGCCGGACGCGGGGGCGCTGTACGAGGACGAGCCCTTCGGCTGCGCCTACCGGCTGAGCTGCGATGGCGAGTGGCGGGTCCGCGAGCTGGCGGTGTGGATGGCCGACGGCAGGACGCTGGCGCTGCGGGCCGACGGTGCGGGCCACTGGACCGGCGCGAATGGCCTGCCGCTTCCCGCGCTGGACGGCTGCATCGACGTCGATCTCGCCTGCACGCCCTTCACCAACACGCTGCCGATCCGCCGGCTGGGGGAGAAGCTGCGGCAGCGGCGGGAGCTCAGGCTGGTCTTCGTCGCGTTCCCCTCGCTCAGCCTGAGCGCCTTGTCCCAGGCGTACACGCGGCTGGCGCCGGAACGCTATCTGTTCGAGAGTCCGGAGCACGCGTTTTCCGCCGAGATCGCAACGGATGAGGAGGGCGTGGTGCTGCGCTATCCGGGTTTGTTCGTTCGGCGCAGCCCCTGAGCACGACGCCGCCATGTCGGCGGCGCGGGTTTCCGCTCAGGCGCGGCGGCGCAGGCTGGCCAGGCCGAGCAGGCCCAGGCCGAGCAGGGCGACCGAGGCCGGTTCCGGCACGGCGGCAGGTTCACTGTAGGCGATTTCGTTGGCCAGAAGCTGGTAAGTCACGGAGGTGGGGAAGTCGGCCCAGTCGTAGCCGTTGACCCAGACGAAGCCCTCGCCCACCGCGCCGCCGACGATCGCAGCGGCGCCGCCGTCGCGGGTGGCGTAGACGGTGCCGAGGCCGAGCTGGCTGAAATTCTGGAAGAACTCGGTTGCGTTGCCGTCGGTGTAGTTGCTGCCCAGCTGCTCGCCGAGGCCTGCGGCCAGGCCGGCAGCGGTGAAGACCACATTGCTTTCGTAGTAGTTGGCGGCGTCCGATGCCGAACCGTTCAGCAGCGACATGCCGTACCCGGCGGAGGACCATTCGGTGATCAGCTTGCCGCCGCCCTGGATGAAACCGGCGAGCGCATTGTTGCCGGTGCGCTCACGGCCGAGGATCACGGTGTCGATGCCGGCCAGCGAGGCATCGCTCAGCTCGTCCAGCGCCACCACGGTATGGCCATGGGCGTTCAGGCCGCCTGCGAGGGTGCCGGCGCTTATATATTGGCCGAATACGCCGACCATGCCGGCATGGGCGGCACTGCAGGCAAACAGCGCAGCCACGGCGGCGGCTGCGAACGTGGTGTGAAAGCGTTTCATCGTCATCCCTAGTGTTGCGTGAGTGTTTTTGCTGGCGGCAACTGTCCGCCAAGCCGGCTGTTTCGCCGGCCGAATTACCCTAAAGCATGTTTTGTGCCAAAAGGCATGCTTTATTGACAAATCAAGTAGTTAGGATGGCTAAGTAAAGACGAGTTTTCTCAACTGTAAAAAATTCCGACATGAAAGACACTAGGGCGACGTCGCAGCGGCAAAGATTTTGAATCAAATCGTTTGCAACTAAATCGCAAGCGATTTAATATGCCTTCTATGGCAGCGCGATAGTAATCAATCCCGCGAGGCCTGCAGCAAGGAAGCGCCGTTTCAGGAGCGGCGATCATTTAAATAGCGCGCTATCTAATAGCGTTTTATGAAAATTTGAAAAGGAGTCTTACCATGGCAATCGATAAAGTCCTCTACCGTGCAAGCGCCAAAGCAACCGGTGGCCGCGAAGGCCGCGCCGTCTCGTCGGACGGTGTGCTCGACGTCAAATTGACCACCCCGAAGGAACTCGGCGGCAATGGCCTGGAAGGCACGAACCCGGAACAGCTGTTCGCAGCCGGTTATTCGGCCTGCTTCCTGGGCGCCATGAAGTTCGTCGCGGCCCGCGACAAGCTGAAGATCTCTCCTGACGTCGCAGTGGAAGGCCAAGTCGGCATCGGCCCTCTGCCGGCCGGCTTCGGCATCGAGGTGCAACTGAACATCAGCCTGCCGGGCGTGCCGGCTGAGGAAGCCCAGACCCTGATCGACCGCGCCCACATCGTGTGCCCGTACTCGAACGCCACCCGCGGCAATATCAACGTGACCCTGCAGCTCGTATAAGCAGCTAAAGGCACTTGCCGCCGATGGGCGGCTTGCTCGCACCAGTCGTGCCTGCTTTCGGCACGCTGAGTTCACATTGTAATGAAAAAGATAACGGCCGCCACAGCGCGGCCGTTCGTCAATTTTCATGGCTTTTTTCTTGTTGCCTGAGCCATTTCTGTGCTTTCGAAAGCAGCTCGTGGGGATGGGATTTTTTTGCCAAATCCAAAAATCAAGCTCCCTGAAGGGGAGCGATCACGTTTTCATATATGCGTTATCTATGCGGTAAATAACGCGATCTGGGCCTATTTGAATGCATTTTGCTGCCATGTATTTGAGTGGCTGATAACGCATTTTTACGATGTGACAAGGAAGTTGCCATCCTTGCGTCGACACGATACAACGCTCCAAAAATTTTTCCCGCGCGGAAAACGAAAGCGCTTTTGAGGTGTTTAGAATTGCCGTCCATCAGCTTCCTGACGGCAATTTTTAAACCGTGTTAGGGCTGCCTAGCCAAGTTGGCAAAAGCTTTAACCCTCAAAATATTTAACAATTTTCCGCCGATGCAAACGACTGCCTCCATTTCGCGTAACACCACTTTTTCGCTTGCGCACCTTCAGCAATACGCACTCCCTGTCCTGTTCACCCTGTTTGGCGTGATCATGGGTTCCTGGGCCGGCCGCATTCCGGCCCTGGCCGAGCGTGTCCAGGTTTCCCACTCGGCGCTGTCGATGGTGCTGCTGTGCGGCGGCCTCGGCGCCGTGGTGTCGTATCCGATCTCGTCCTTCCTGATGGGCCGCGTCGGCGCCCGCAAGACCCTGCTGGTCTCGGGCCTGGCCCTGCTGGCCGTGCTGGTGTCGATCGGCATGGCGCCGACCGTGCCGCTGCTGATGATGGCGGTCCTGAGCCTGGGCATCACCGCCAGCACCTTCGACGTGGCGATCAACTCGGCCGCGACCAAGCGTGAAAAGCAGACCGGCAAGTCGGAACTGTCGAGGCTGCACGGCCTTGGCTGCGCCGGCGGCCTGGCGGGCGCGACCCTGGGCAGCCTGATGGCAAGCATGAAGATCGCTCCGGCCACCCACTTCCTGATGCTGGCCGCACCGCTGGCCGTGGTGCTGTGGATGGGCTTCTCGATGCTCGAGGCCGACGACAGCGTGGAAAAGGTCGAGAAGAAGTCGTTCTCCCTGCCGCGCGGCCCGCTGGCACTGCTGGGTCTGCTGGGCTTCCTGGGTTCGATGTCGGAAGGCAGCATTGCCGACTGGAGCGGCGTGTTCCTGAAAGAGCATTTCGGCGCGTCGGACGGCCTGGCGCCGCTGGCCCTGTCCGCGTTCTCGGTGATGATGCTGATGTCGCGCATGGTCGGCGACAAGCTGAAGGTGCGTTTCGGCGCCCAGCGCCTGGTGACCCTGGGTGCGCTGGTCTCGGCAAGCGGCCTGTTCTTCGCGGTGATGGCGCCGAACGCCTACTTCGCGCTGGGCGGCTTCGCCATCGCCGGCCTCGGCCTGTCGCTGCTGTTCCCCTTCGTGTTCAGCGCCGCCGGCGCCCAGGGCCCGATCGCCCTGGCCGGTGTGGCGAGCATGGCCTACAGCGGCAGCCTGATGGGCCCGCCGGTGATCGGCGCCGTCGCCCATTACGTCGGCATGCAGGCGGCCATCGGCTACGTCGGCGGCCTGTCGCTGGTGATTGCCCTGGTGGCCAGCCGCACCCGCCTGCTGAAGTAATCCTGCCGCCCGGCCCGGCCCGGCCGCAAGCAACGCAGACGTGTCCGCAGGGACCGTCTGCGTTGTCGTTTCCGGGTGGCCTGCGTCCTGTCGGCCCTGCTTGCACCGGCATGCGTGTTCTTGCCTTCGCGGCAGAGAAACCTTGCATACCGGCGGCGCCCTGAGCACGGCGGCGAAAGACGGTATTATCGACTATCGCCAACCCGACCTTACCGATCATGCTCCAGACACCCGTCTCCTTCCAGCCGCTGTTCGCTCCGCACCCTGATCCGGAACCCCTGAGCTTCCTGTTTTACCAGGGACGGCTGCTGGTGCGCGAAGACAGTCTGGCGCTGCCGCAGGCCGCCCTGCTCGCGCAGCTTGGCGTGCCGGAAGCGAACCTGCAGCCGCTCGGCTTGCTGGGCGAACGGTATTGCCAGGCCGGCTGGCTTGACGAGGAGCTCGTGCCGCCGCCCGGCTATGGCTGGCGCGGCCTGCGTTCGCTGTTCGGCGAGATGGATGAGCAGCTGGTGGGCCTGGCGGCGCGCGCGGCCCAGGTGGCCGAATGGGCGCGCACGCACCGTTTTTGCGGCGCCTGCGGCAGCGGCACCGTGCTGGCAGCGGGCGAACGCTGCTTCAAGTGCGTGAACTGCGGGCACATGGCCTACCCGCGCATCTCGCCGGCCATGATGGTCCTGATCCGCAAGGGCGATGCGGTGTTGCTGGCGATGCATGTGGCCTCGCCCACCAAGCGCTTCGTGCCACTGGCCGGTTTCCTGGAGGCGGGCGAATCGGTCGAAGAGGCGGTCCACCGCGAGGTGTACGAAGAGGTCGGGCTGCGGGTGACCAACCTGCGCTACTTCGGCAGCCAGTCCTGGCCCTTCCCCCATTCGCTGATGCTGGCCTTCACGGCCGATTACGTGGACGGCGAGATCCGCGTCGACACGTCCGAGATCGCCGAGGCGCGCTGGTTCGGCCCCGACGACGAGTGGCCGGAACGCGTGCCGCACGTGTCGATCTCGAGCGTCCTGGTCGACGCCCACCGCCCGCCAGGGCGCCAGGACTAAACCGGGTCTGTCTCCGCCTGCGCCTGCACTTCGCGCGTGCGGACGATGCCGGCGGCGGATGCCGGCGCCGTGGCGGGCGCCGGCTTGGCCCCTGTGCTGCGCAGGTTGATCGCGCGCTGCAGCAGGTCGAACCAGAAGGGGGCGCCGAACAGGGTGGTGCTGGCGGTCACCAGCCAGCCGGCCACTTGCAGCACGAAGCCCGCATCGAGCACCGGAGGGAAGCTGCTCCATCCGATCGGCAGTGTCCACAGCTGCTGCAGGGCGGCGGAATCCAGCGCGCCGGGCGCCGCGCCGATCTGGGCCGCCAGCGCCGGATGCTGCCACAGGGTGCGGAACAGGTGGATGCTGTCGATGTTGAACATGATCGCGAGCAGCAGCGCCAGCAGCCAGGACACCAGCAGCTGGCGCCGCTTGTAGACGCCCGACAGTCTTTCCATGGCGCTGACGAACCATCCGGCGATGCAGTTCTGGAAGCGCTGCAGGTCGCCGCCCGATTGCGCATACAGGGCCTGCAGCGTACGCCGCAGCTGCGGATCGTCGACGGCGGCGATGGCGGCGCCGACCGGCATGTCGCCATGGCGGATGCTGTCGACCAGGGCGATCGCGAAGTGATTGGGTTCGATGTAGGATGGTTCGGGGCGCGCCAGCCTGGATTCGGGCGCCCGTCCGGGTTCCATGCTCCCGTGTTCCGCGCCGCGCCGCACCGTGCCGGCGCCCTGGGGATTGACCAGCGGGTGCTCGTACAGCATGCGCGCCAGCGCGTCGAAGCGCGGGTCGGCCAGCATGCGCTTGACGCCTTCCTGTAGCATGCCCGCACGCAGGCTGAATGCCGCCGCGAGCGCTTCCTGCAATGTACTGACGACCAGGGCCAGGGTGCCATAGCAAAACGCCAGGCCGATGGCGACTTCGAGGACGGTGCTGCCGAACATGGCGCTTCTCCCGAAAGGAACCGTCCTCCACGCTACGCCGCTTGTGGTATTGCTGACCTGATCGTGCTCAAGAAATTGGCAGGAGCGGGTCGGCTACCCGCATTTTCTATATACTTGCGGCAATCGATTTTCTAGGATTTACCATGTCTGACAAAGAAGCTTTCACCGAACACGACTGGCGCCGCCTGCTCGCCAGCCTTGGCGAGGATCCCGACCGCCCGGGCCTGCATGAAACACCGGCGCGCGTGGCCAAAGCCTGGAAGCACTGGACTTCCGGCTACGACCAGAACCCGGTGGAAGTCCTGAAGGCCTTCGAGGACGGCGCCGAGGAGTACAACGAGCTGATCGTGGTGCGCGGCATCCCAGTCTACAGCCATTGCGAACACCACCTGGCGCCCTTCTTCGGCCGCGCCACGGTCGGCTATCTGCCGAACGGGAAGATCGTCGGTCTGTCCAAGCTCACCCGCCTGGTCGACATCTATGCCAAGCGCCTCCAGGTGCAGGAGCGCCTGACGATCCAGATCGCCAACGCGCTGATGGAAGTGCTGGAGCCGAAGGCGGTCGGCGTGGTCATCAAGTGCCGGCACATGTGCATGGAAAGCCGCGGCATCCGCACCCCTGGCGAGGAAACCATCACCTCGGCCATGCTTGGCGAACTGCAGCCGAACCTGGCGCTGCGCACCGAGTTCCTGTCGCTGGCGCGCGACGACCGCGGCGCGTAATCGCGAACTGCCGGCGCACTTCCGCCTCCCGCGGCGCCGGCCGCCCGGCCGCGGCGCATCCCCGCCTCAACCGGGAACCTGTTCCATATCACGGCCCTCCAAGATGTTTTGGAGGCTGCTGTCATGGACCGCCCTGCATACCCAAGCGACATCTCGCGCGACGAGTTCGACAGCATCCGCGGCATGCTCGAGGCGGCGCGGCGCAAGACCCGGCCGCGCAAGCACGACCTCTACGACGTGTTCTGCGCGGTGCTGTATTTCCTGCAGACCGGGGCGACCTGGCGCAGCCTGCCGCCCGGCTTCCCGCCCTGGCGCACCGTGCATGAATACTTCACGCAGTGGAACATGCTGCGCGAGGGCCAGCTCACCCTGCTGGAAAAGGTGCTGATGCAACTCGGACGCGAGCAGGAACTGTCTCACCTGCACAAGCTGCTGCAGCGTCATTCGGTGACTTGATGCAGTCGGCGAAGATGTAATATTTCTGTCACACTCTGTTGCACTTTTCACATAGTTCGCTGGAACACTTGAGCTAAGCTAACAAGATACTTATCAAATTGTTAGCAAAAGCCATGGTCGAGCACTGGAACCTGATCGCATACTCCGCGCTGAACGCGCACGCCGGCCTGAGCAGCTGGCAATTGCTGGGCGCGGTATTCGCCGCCGAGTGGCTGATTTTCCTGATGCCGCTGTCGCTGGTGCTGCTGTGGGCGGGCGGCGGCGCGGGCCGCGAAGTGGCGCTGCGCGCCTGCCTGGCCGCGGTGTGCGCGCTGGCGCTCAACGGATTGATCGGCCAGCTGTGGTACAGCGCGCGTCCTTTCGTGGCCGGGGCGGGGCATACCTTCCTGTTCCACGACCCGGACAGCTCCTTCCCGAGCGACCACGCGACCAGCATCTTCTCGGTGGCGCTGGTGCTGGCCTTCAGCGCCGTGCCGCTGGCGCGCCGCCTGGGCCTGGCGCTGCTGCCGCTGGCCCTGGTGGTGGCCTGGTCGCGCATCTACCTGGGTGTGCACTGGCCGAAGGACATGGCCGGTGCGCTGCTGGTCTCGGGAACGATGGCCTTTCTGGCCCATACGCCGGCCGCCCGCGCCGCCTGCGCAGGCCTGCTGCCGGCGCTCGAAACGCTGTACCGGCGCGTGCTGGCGCTGCCGATCGGGCGCGGTTGGCTGCGGCCTTGAGCGGGACGCGTGCCCTAACTATATTTAGTTAGCATTCACACGTCGTTCCGGCGGAGGCCGGAACCCAAGTTCCGCAAAGTTACCGAGACGCCAAACTTGGGCCCCGGCCAAGGGGGACGCCGAGTCCCGGGGCGACGGTCTTTAAGCTAACTAATTTCAATAGCGGCGCGGGCCTGCTTTACTCTTCCGGCTTCTCGAACACCAGCTTCTTGTCCGCGTCGAGGTGGAACACCCCCAGCGCCTGGCCGGTGACGGCGTCGGCCTCGGGGGCTTCCAGCCGGGTGCAGCCGCGCGTCTCGACCTGCCAGGCCTCGTCGTCGGCGCGCAGGGTATAGGTGCCGTTGCCGTTGTCGAACAGCTCGATTTCCAGGCCGGGCAGGCGCACTTCGCCCAGTTCCATCTGGCGCTGGCAGTCCGGCATGCGCGAGACGATCAGGCGCAGGCTGGCTCGCTTGCTCCAGAAATAGTCCTGGTCGATCCGCACGATGAGGGCGTGCTGGCGGTCGTCGATGGCGTAGCTGGCCGTTTCGCTGATGCAGCCGGCCAGGAACAGGGGAGCCAGGAAGATGAAGGGTAGGCGCATGGGAGTCCGTTCGGTAATGCAACAGTGCATTTCCCGCCGAGTATAGAAGCGCCACCGGCCGCACGCAAGGCGCGAGCGGCCTCAGAAGTCCGTACCCACCGTCAGCGAACCGAAGGTATGGCGCGGCACCCGGCACGGCGAGCAGAACTCGGGCGAGCGCCGGGTCGCGCGGAACTGGATGAACCAGGGACCGTGGCCGGTCCCGCGCGTGTGCGGAAAATCGAGGCGCAGGCCGGCCATCAGGTCGCCCACCTTGCGGCGCGGCGGCACGTCCGGATCGTCGCGCCAGGGCCGGCCCTGGAGGAACAGGTTGTAGGCCATGTAGCGCCCTTCCACGCCGGCGAAGGCGGTGCACTGGAGCCAGTCCCACAGGCAGGAGCTGTCCTGCTTGCCGCTGCTGAGGCTGTGCGTGATCCCGGGCGGCATCGGCGATACGGCCGGCAAGTCCTTGCCGATCGCCACCGTGAGGCCGGCGGCGGCATAGCTCATCAGCGTGCCGGCGGCCAGGCGCCAGTAGGCATTGGTCCGCAGCTGCACGCCGGGGCCGATGTCGCCGGACAGGAAGGAGAGCGCGTGGCGCCGCTCCACCGACAGCACGAAGGCCAGCGAGTTGCCTACCTGGTGGTCCCAGCCGCGCGGCTCCGGACGGTCGAGCACGCGGTGCACGAACTTCTGCGTCTGCTCGGCCAGCGATGCGCGCCCGGTGAAGCCGGCCTGGCCCGTCAGCGTGGTCAGCGCCTTGCCGTCGGGCGACAGGAACAGGTGGTCGCGCTCCAGGTAGAGAAAGCCGGCATAGGGACGGTCGTGGCGCTGGTAGTTGGGGGTCTCGATATTGCCGGGTGTGTACATCAGCTGCCCGGCACTGTTTTGCGTGAACAGCAGGCGCGCATCGGCGCAGCCGAGCCAGCGGCACAGGCCGTCCGTGAAGCTGCGTTCGCCGGGCAAGCGTGTGTCCTGGGCGTGGCGGGACGCGAACTGGATGCCGCTGGTGTAGTAGCGGTCGGTATTGAAGAACTTGTCGTTCTCGTAGGTGACGAAGCCCGAGTCCTGGGCGCCGGCGGGGCCGGACCAGCATGCTGCGCATAACAGTGCGGTGGACAGCGGCAGCGGCAGGGCCGCAAGGCGGGATAGCAAGCTCGGCATGGACGCCCCCTTTGTTCGAAATCTCTTTCAGTGTCGAACTTGCGCGCAGGATGTGTTTGATCTGCAACAGCCCAGGCTGCCGATCGGGACGCGTTTCAGCAGGACTCCACCAATTTTCGAATTACGCGATGATAGGCCGCATGGACCAGAATGCGTACGAACTGCTCGGCGGCGCCAAGGGACGTCCGGTCAAGATGTGGACCCGCGGCGTGCCGGTCGAGGCGGAAGCGAAGGAACAGCTGTCCAGGCTGGCGCAGCTGCCCTTCGTGTTCCATCACGTCGCCGTCATGCCGGACGTCCATGTTGGCAAGGGATCGACCATCGGCAGCGTGATCCCGACCCTGGGCGCGGTGATCCCGGCGGCGGTGGGCGTGGACATCGGCTGCGGCATGATGGCGGCCAAGACCACCCTGCGCGCGGACGACCTGCCCGATAACCTGAGCAAATTGCGCAGTGCCATCGAACAAGCGATCCCGCACGGCATGTCGCCCAAGACGCGCAACGCCAAGGGCCGCGACGTGGGTTCCTGGAACAATCCGCCGCCTGCTGCCGAGGCCGGCTGGATGAAGCTCAAGGACGAGTTCGACGAGATCTGCCGCAAGTATCCCAAGCTGCGTGGCAGCAACAACTACAAGCACCTGGGTACCCTCGGCAGCGGCAACCACTTCGTCGAGGTCTGCCTGGACGAGGACAATTTCGTGTGGCTGATGCTGCACTCGGGCTCGCGCGGCGTCGGCAACGCCATCGGGACCCACTTCATCGAACTGGCGCGCCAGGACATGCGGCGCCACATGGTCAACCTCCCCGACCAGGACCTCGCTTACCTGGAAGAGGGCACGCAGCACTACGACGACTACGTCGAGGCGGTGGGATGGGCGCAGAAATTCGCCCGCATCAACCGCGAAGTCATGATGCACAACCTGGTCCACGCGGTGCGCAGCGTGATCAGGAAGCCTTTCGAGACCCACGTGGAGGCGGTCAACTGCCACCACAACTACGTGCAGCGAGAGCGCCACTTCGGCAAGGATGTACTGGTCACGCGCAAGGGCGCGGTGTCGGCACGCGAGGGCGAGCTGGGCATCATCCCCGGCTCGATGGGCGCGCGCAGCTTCATCGTGCGCGGCAAGGGCAATCCCGAGAGCTTCAACAGCTGCAGCCACGGCGCCGGCCGCCTGATGAGCCGCACCGAAGCCAAGCGGCGCTTCACCCTGGCCGACCAGGAGCGCGCCACCGCCGGCGTGGAATGCCGCAAGGACGAGGGCGTGATCGACGAGATCCCGATGGCCTACAAGGACATCGACGCCGTCATGGACGCCCAGCGCGACCTGGTGGAAGTGGTCCATACCCTGAAGCAGGTGGTGTGCGTGAAGGGATAAGGTTTTCCGACCGCGCGGACGCGACAAGGCGCCGCGATTTTTAAGCGAGCAATGCCATGCAAGACGACCAGAAGCTGACCAGCGGGCGGCGCACGTCCGCCCCCGAGCGCATGCGCCGCGGGCCGCGTTCCCTCCTGCCGGCGCCTGCCGGCGAGGCCGGCCACGGCCACGATCCCTGCGCGGGGGAAGACGCGGCGCTGTGCCGCGACACGACCTATGCCGGCCTCGTGACCGCGGTGCGCAGCGCCGTCGAGCGCAACGCGGGCTTTGGCGCCTGAGCCGGGGCGCTCAGGCGCACCGCAGCGACAGCAGGTCGCCCGGTGCGGTGAACTCGTGCTGGGGTTCGCTGCGGCGCAGGGCCTCGATCGGCGCATAGCCCCAGCTCACCGCCCCGAACGCCACGCCGGCCTTGCGCGCGGCGTCGGCGTCCGTGGTCTGGTCGCCGACATAGAGCGCCTGGGCCGGCGCCACGCCCGCCACCCGCAGCACCTTGCGGATGCGCGCGGCCTTGCCGAACACCGACATCCCGCATTCGTACTGGCGCACCAGCGCCGCCAGGTCCGGGCCCAGCACCTGGCGCACGTTCTGTTCCGAATTCGAGGACACCACGGCCAGTTCCAGGCCGCTGCGCACCAGCTCGCGCAGCATCTCGCCGACGCCGTCGAACAGCGGAATGCGCGCCGTATTCTCGCGCATGCGCTCGATGAAGGAACGCGAGGCCAGCGGCAGCTTCCAGGCCGGCATGCCCACGTGGCGCATGATGTCGCGCGGCCCGTAATGGCGCAGCCGCTCGGCCTGCTGCGCATCGACGCGCCGGAAGCCGTGCTGGTCGGCGATCTCGTTGAACACGCTCATAAAGAAGGGGAACGAGTCGGCCAGGGTGCCGTCGAAGTCGAAGATCGCCAGGCGAATGGACATGCGTGTGCGCGGGAGTCGGAAATAGCCGAATTATAAAGTCCTCCAGCGCCGGCGCTCAGGCCAGGCCGCCATTGGCGCGCAGCACTTGCCCGTTGACCCAGCCCGAATCCGGCCCGGCCAGGAAGGATACGACCCTGGCGATGTCTTCCGGCTCGCCCAGGCGCTCTAGCGGCGGCATCCTGGCGTAGTACTCGATCTGTTCCGGGGTTTTTCCGTTGAAGAATAATTCGGTGGCGACCGGCCCCGGCGCCACGGCATTCACACGCAGCTGGCGGCCGCGCAGCTCCTTGGCGAAGATCCCGGTGAGGGCTTCGACCGCCGCCTTGCTGGCGGTGTAGGCCGCATAACCCGGCAGCCTGGTGGCCACCACGGTGGTCGAGAAGTTCACGATGCGCCCGCCGTCGTTCATGCGCCGGGCCGCTTCGCGCAAGGTATTGAAGGTCCCTTGTACGTTGACGGCGAAGGTCTGGGCGAACAGCTCGTCGGTGGTCTCGGCCAGCGGCATGGTTTTGAGGATGCCCGCATTGTTGACCAGCACATCGATCTTGCCCAGCTCGCGTTCCGTGGTCTCGAACAGGGCGCGCACCTCGTCCGGCCTGGACACGTCGGCGCGCACCGCCAGCGCCACATGGCCGGCGGCCTGCAGGCCCTCTACCGTCCGTTCGGCCTCCTCTACATTGCCGGCGTAGTTGACGGCCACCTTGTAGCCGTCCTCGGCCAGCCGCCAGGCGATGGCGGCGCCGATGCCGCGCGAGGCCCCGGTGACGATGGCGACTTGTTGTGTCCTGGCGTTCATGTTTCCTCCTGGTTTCGTTGAATGGATGGATACATGATGGACTGTTAGCCGAAAAAGATCATTGCCTCTGTATGCGCATCTTCATTCCATATTCCTTAACAATAAGTCCTTGTTCAACTGTGTGTTTCTTCGGGACGCCCAGCCTTACAATAGTGTCAATTCTCTTGAGGAGGCGTTGACCACTTATGGCCTACATCCATCCTGCCGGCTGGCGCGAGATGTCCGTGACCGGCGCCGCAGCGCGCGAGATCGAAACCCTCGCCTACCTCGACCAGCGCCTGTCCGACGCGCCCTATCACGTGTATCACGGGGTGCACTGGACCAATGTCGAGCAGGGCTATTCGGTCTACGGCGACATCGACTTCATCGTGGTGGCGCCGAATGGGCGCATCCTGGTGATCGAGCAGGTGGCGGGCTTCCTGACCGAGACCAAGGACGGCCTGGTCAAGAACTACCTGGGCAAGCCGCGCAAGATCCGCAACCAGATCCTGTCCACCATCGAGGGCCTGACCAAGCGCTACCAGGGCGAGCTGTCGATCGACTACCTGCTCTACTGTCCCGACTACATCGTGCGCGACCAGCAGCTGGCCGGGATCGACCCGCACCACATCATCGACGCCACCAACAAGCCGAAACTGGCGCGGGTGATCCGCGAGGCCCTGCCGCTCACGCCCAAGACCGACGAATTCGACAAGGTGACGCGCTTCCTGGGCGACACCCTGAACCTGCGGCCCGACCCGAGCTCGATGATCGGCCACGCGGTGAGCATGGTGACGCGCCTGTCGGGCGGCCTGGCCACCTGGGCGCGGCGTCTCGAGTTCGAGCCTTTCCGCCTGCGCGTGGTGGGCACGGCGGGCAGCGGCAAGACCCAGCTGGCGCTGGCCGAATTCACGGCCGCGATCGACGCCGGCCTGCGCCCGCTCTACGTCTGCTTCAACCGGCCCCTGGCCGACCACATCGAGCGCCTGGTGCCGGCGGGCGGACGGGTCGCCACCTTCCACACCTTGTGCGACGCCTGGCTGCGCGCCCAGGACCTGACGCCCGACTATTCCTCGCCGGAGGTCTGGACCGAGATCGAGAAGTCGCTGGCGGCGGCAGACCTGCCGGAGACCTGGCAGTACGACGTGGTGATCGTGGACGAGGGCCAGGATTTCTCGACCGTGTGGCGCGACATCGTGCTGCGCATGCTGAAGGAAGGCGGACGCGCGATCTGGCTCGAGGACCCGGACCAGAATTTATATGGCCGCGAGATGGTGCCGCTGCCGGGCTGGGTGACCCTGCACTCCAACACCAACTACCGCAGCCCGCGCCAGATCGTGGACATGCTCACCTCGATCGGCGCGGCGCGCCAGCCGGTGGAGGCGGGCAGTCCGTTCAAGGGGGCGGATATCGAGGAACTGACTTATCCGGAAGGCGATACGGAAGCCATGCTGTCGCAGACGCGGCGCGCGGTGACCCTGTGCCTGGCGGCCGGGTTCGGGCGGCAGGACATCGCGATCTGTTCGTTCCGGGGGAGGGAGAAGTCGACCATCCTCAAGCTGGACAAGCTGAGCGACGCGCACACGCTGCGCTCGTTCACGGGCGGGTATGACTTGTTCGGGAATCCGCTGTTCCGCGAAGGGGGGCTGCTGGCGGAATCGGTGTACCGCTTCAAGGGGCAGTCGGCGCCGGCGCTGATCTTTACCGAGATTGATTTCGAGGAGCTCGACGAGCTGTCCTTGCGCAAGCTGTTCGTAGGGATGACGCGGGCGAGGCTGAAGCTGGTGCTGGTGATGAGCGAGAGGGCGTCGGTGCAGATACTGGATCGGGTCAGCGTTCATTGAAGTTATTGGCTGCGGAGCGAACTTGGGTCCCGGCCTTCGCCGGGACGACGTTGTTTGCGTTAGCCTCTAACTTCAAGACCGTCGTTGCGGCGAAGGCCGGAACCCAAGTTCCTTAGCAGTACCCGAACGCGATTCAAGCCGCGATCTTCCCCGCTTCCACCCCCGAAGCCGCCACATGCCGGTTCACCGCCGACAGCACCGACTTGAACGACGCCGTCACGATATTGCTGTCGATGCCGACCCCAAACAAGGTCGGCCCATTCCCCACGCGCAGCTCCACATAGCAGGCCGCCTTGGCATCCGCCCCCGAGCCGATCGCGTGCTCGTGGTAGTCCATCAGGCGGATCTCCAGCCCCAGCGCGTTCACGAACGCATCGATGGGCCCGTTGCCGGTTCCCTTGAACGCCTGCGGCGCATGATGGCGCGCCACGTTGACCTCCAGCTGCACATCCTCGCCACTGGCTTCCGTCATGCGGTGCCCGATGTAGTGATACGGCTCGTCCTGCTCCAGGTATTCGCGCGCGAACAGCGCGTGCAGGTCGCTCGCCGCGATCTCGCGGCCGCTCTCGTCGGCCACGCGCTGCACGGCGCGCGAGAACTCGATCTGCAGGCGGCGCGGCAGCTGCAGGCCGTATTCCTGCTCGAGCAGGTAGGCCATGCCGCCCTTGCCCGACTGGCTGTTGACGCGGATGACCGCATCGTAGCTGCGCCCCAGGTCGGCCGGGTCGATCGGCAGGTAGGGCACTTCCCAGATCGCATCCGCCTTTTGCTGCGCGAAGCCCTTCTTGATCGCATCCTGGTGCGAGCCCGAGAACGCGGTGAACACCAGGTCGCCCGCATACGGATGACGCGGGTGCACCGGCAGCTGGTTGCATTCCTCGACCAGCTGGCGCACCGCGTCGATGTCCGAGAAATCCAGGCCCGGATCGACGCCCTGGGTGTAGAGGTTCATCGCCAGCGTGACCAGGTCGACGTTGCCGGTGCGCTCGCCGTTACCGAACAGGCAGCCCTCGACGCGGTCGGCGCCGGCCATCACCGCCAGCTCGGCCGCCGCCACGGCGGTGCCGCGGTCGTTGTGCGGGTGGACGCTGATGACCAGCGACTCGCGGCGCTCCAGGTGGCGGCACATCCACTCGATCTGGTCGGCGTACACGTTGGGCGTGGCCGCTTCCACGGTGGAGGGGAGGTTGACGATCATCTTGTTGCCTGGTGTCGGCTGCCACACGGCGCTGACGGCGTCGACGATCTGCTTGGAGAAATCGAGCTCGGTGGTCGAGAAGGACTCCGGCGAATACTCGAGGCCCCACTGGGTTTGCGGATGCCGGGCCACCAGCTCCTTGATCAGCTGCGTGCCCTTGACCGCGATCTGCACGATCTCGTCGCGCTCCATGTTGAAGACCACGCGGCGGAACACCGGCGCCACCGAGTTATACACGTGGACGATGGCGCGCTTGGCGCCGACCGCCGATTCCACGGTGCGGCGGATCAGCTCTTCGCGCGCCTGGGTCAGGACGATGATGGTGACGTCGTCCGGAATCCGGTTTTCCTCGACCAGCATGCGCACGAAATCGAAGTCGGTCTGCGAGGCAGAGGGGAAACCGACTTCGATTTCCTTCACGCCGACCTTGACCAGCATCTCGAAGAAACGCAGCTTCTTTTCCGGGCTCATCGGCTCGATCAGGGCCTGGTTACCGTCGCGCAGGTCGGTGCTCATCCAGATCGGCGGCTGGGTGATGCGGCGGCTGGGCCACTGGCGGTCGGCCAGGTCGACGGCGGGGAAAGGACGGTATTTGGCGGCGGGGTTCTTCAACATGATCGGTGCTCCTGAATGGTGGTCACAAGGGGGAATGTGTGGCGGAGGCTGCCGGACGGGCCACGAACGCTAGGCCCGGCAACCGATCGGTAGCTTTAGCAGCAGGCGGAACTGCGCGCGCATGCCGACCGCCAGGAGGAGCCCTGGATGACGAAGCGACGGTGCGATACGGAGATTGGGTGACATCGGTACAACTTTCCTGGCTGCTGGGGAGGCCGGCGGTGGCCGGACGGGGCGGCGGTGATTACGCGCGTAGTAGCAGGGCGGCCAGCGATAGTGCGCCGGCAGCAGGTAGGGAAGTCGACAGATGCAGTGGGAAGGACATAATTTCGACTTTATGGGATGCTGGACCGTATGTCAAGCGGATAATAGTCGAGTGTGGCGAAGAAAGTATGGGATTTAAAGAAGTTCCCTGGGAAGGCGGCCACGCTGGCGGGGCGCAGATTATGCGTGTCTCATGGCCGGGGCATAGGCGGGCAGGGGCGCCGCGTGCTAGCATCTTCGGCAACTTCCTCTGGAGATCTCCATGCGTTGCAAACCCGCCACCCCGGCCGCCCGCCTGCGTCTGAACCTGATTGGCGCGGCCGCGCTGATGCTGCTGTGTAGCGCGTGTGGCGACGGCATCCCGAAGGACAGGGGCGACGACGACGACGATCCTCCGCCGCAGTCGACCGCCATGACCGTCTTTGCGGGAGACGCATCGGTGAACGGCACCATGGACGGCACCGGAACGGCCGCGCGCTTCAACAATCCGCGCGGGCTCGCCATCGACGCCGACGGCAACCTCTACGTCGCCGACACGGGCAACGCCACGGTCCGCAAGATCACGCCGGCCGGCGTGGTCACCACGATGGCGGGTGCGGCGGGGATGACCGGGACCGCCAACGGCAGCGCCGCCAATGCGCGCTTCGAGAATCCCGTGGCCGTGGCGGTGAACAAGGACGGTACGGTGTTCGTCGCCGACAACCGGAATATCCGCAGCATCACGACGGGCGGACAAGTGAGCACCTACTCGACGCTGCCGATCGGAACGGGCGTCGCCCCCGGCAGCATCCCGGACGTGGCAGCCGGCGCGCTCGCGCTCGACGCCGACGGCAACCTGTTCATCACCAATGCCTATGGCAGCCGCAGGCTGGCTCCCAACAAGGAATTCGTGATGATGGAGGGCCAGTCGGTGGTGAACGGCCTGTCCGGCACGCGGCAGCTGCTGCCGCGCGGCGTGGCGACCGACGCCAACGGCAACACCTACCTGTACGACCTGGACGGGAGGATCAGCAAGTGGGCGCTGACTTCTTTCAATACGATGACCCTCACGGGGCTGGCGGGCGCGCCGGGCACCAAGGGTGCGGCGAACGGCACCGGCACGGCCGCCCGCTTCGAGCAGGTGGTGGGGCTGACCGTGGACCCGAAAGGGAACGTGTACGCTGCCGACACTACCAACAACCTGGTGCGCAAGATCACGCCGGCCGGCGTCGTCACGACCCTGGCGGGCACGACGCGGGCCAATGTCCTGACCCCCGGCGGACTGCCGGGCAGCCTGGCCGAGGTCCGCGGCATCGTCACCGACGGCAAGGGCAATCTCTACGTCACGTCCGGCAACGCCATCGTCAAGATCGTCCTGCCCTGAGCGTTCACAGCGCGCGCACCGCGCGCACGAACTCGTCGCTGAACTTCGGCAGTTTGGCGTCCTGCTGCGCCAGCTCCTGGTAGCGCAGCAGGAACTGCTTGGGCTCTCCCTTCAGGAGCGCGAACACCGCCGCCTTGCCGTCGTGACGCTCGATGGTGCTGGCCATGATCCAGCCCAGGTCGTAGGCCGGCTCGTCGAAGGTGCCGTAGAACAGCAGCCCGTAAATCGCTTCGTAGCCATGCTCGTCGCGCGGCGGATTGGCCAGCAGCCGCAGGCCGATCGTCTCGACCATGGTCACGATGCCGTCCATGCGTTTGGTGTTGCGCTCGATGCGCGTCTTGCTGCGCGTCGAGTAGCCGTTCGCGGGACGGTCGGCCAGCGGATGGGTGAACAGTTCCGCGGTCCCTTCCTGCAGCAGGTCGTTGAGCAGCCGGCGGGCCCAGACCGGGCCGAGGCTTGACGCCGCCGTGTCCGCCGAGGGGCGCGGCACCGGGGGCATCACATACGCCTGCACGCCGTGGAACAGCTCGTGCGAAACCAGTTCCGCCAGATCCTGGGTGCTCGCTTCGGCCATGCGCGCCAGGTTCACGTAGACATCGTTCGGGGTCTCGTCCAGGGTGAAGCCGCCCGCATTGCCGCCGAAGATGAAATAGACCCGCAAGCGGCCGGCGAACTGAGCGGGCACATATTGCTTGAGCATGCGCGTGACTTCGTTCGCCAGCGGTGCATAGCCCTCATCGGCCAGGCGATCGCGGATCCGCTCGGCCGCCGCTTTCGTCTTCGGGTTCGCGGACAGTTCGCGCAGGTGGACGATCAGCTCGTCCATGCTCTTGAGCTTCATCTTCTTGACCATCGCCGCGCTGGCCGGATGGGCGCGGATCGCGGCGATCGCCGCATCGTTGAACTGGCCTGCCGCGACCGACTGGCTGACCAGCCGGGCCAATTCGTAGTCGAAGACGAATTCCAGGCCGCCCAGGGTGCGCGCCTGGCTGGCTTGCGCCGGGCTGGCGGCATGTGCGGAGGGCAGGGCGAGAAGGGGAATGCTGAACAGGGCTGCGAGCATGGCGGACTTCATGTGTCTCCTCGAATCGGATCGGTGCGGGCGATTGTAGAGAAAGGCTCATCAATAGTGAATATCTGCATGTCATGATAAGCAGCTCAATACATCGATTCGTGAATGGCCCTTAATGGAGAGATATCGGTCCGATACTGGAACATGGCGCATGAAGAAAAAGATATCGGCGCTATTCATCTCCCTGATTATCGCGCCACCCCTGCCGGCAACCGAGCAAATGCCCGAGGACGTGCAGGATTTTATCGAACAGAGGGACACGTGCGATCGGTTTCGTGGAGAGCTTCCTGATCCGGAAGAGCACGAACGAATGAGAGAGGTAAATCTGCAGCTCAAGAAATTCTGCAGAGGCAGTGACCGGAAGCTGGCTTCACTGAAGAAGAAGTACAGGAGCAGCGCCGCCGTTCAACGACGATTGGCACAATATGAACCGCAGATCGAATCAGAACGCCGGTCGTCTGAGGGAAAGACGCTCATTCAGGAGTAAAGGGCATTGCATTCCAGCCGGGGCCGCATGGGGCGATCATGCGGCCCCGGCGTCTGATGGGGATGCTGAATTATTAAGTCGCCATTACGACAGCTTGGCTGCCATACGTGACAACGCGGCCGCCATGTTCGCGCTGCCAGGTCTGCGCAGACGGCAAGTCTGAAAACCAGATGTGCTCGTAATCGCCGAAGGCGCCCAGGTCCAGTCGGAAGCGGTCCAGCATCTCCGCCGGCTGGCGCTCGATATCGCGCTTGCACGCGTCCCAGCTGTCGTAACCCAGCTCGATCGCGAGGGTGCGGAACATGTGCTTGAGCTGCAGGGTCTCGCGCACATGATAGAGCTCGGTCACGCGCTCGACCGGAACTGCGCGCGCCGCATGCACGCGGCGCACGACGGGCAGGGCTTTGCTGGGCTGCTCCGATCGCGCTGCGCGCAGCATGAGGCGCGCGTAGCGACGCAGGAAGTCGGTGTTGGTCTCGGGAGAGGCCGATGGATGGGATGGCGAGTGCATACCAGATTCCTTTTCACATTTGCATACCGTTCTCGCTGCGGCATCCATGATTGGAAGGTATGAACCTAAAACGAACGTAGTGGACAACGTTGGCAGGTGCGCTGGCTTTCGCGAGAGTGGGCGTCCTGCTCAGCCCAGGCGGAATCCTAGCACGGAAAGCGGGCTTGTGGACGCCTTCATATTGTGGTGTGACTGGACGGCAGTCGTGCGCCGCCGCGCCGCGCGGGGCGTATAGTGAAGGAATCTGACCACCCTGGCCAGACAGGGAGGCATCATGAACGATTCGTCGCCGCAGTCCACCTTCCATGGATTGCCGCTTTCAGCCGAGCAAGACCGGCAGATCACGTCTTACATCCACCGCCAGCAAAAGGCGAACCAGCCATGGGATACGGCAGAGCTGCAGGCCATGCTTGCCGACATGCTCGACCCGCCCGAAACGGTGCCCGAAGACAGCGCCGAGCTGAACCAGTCCATCGAAGCGGAACAGGCGACCGCCACCCATGAAGAGCCCAGCCAATTGATGTAAGCAATTGTTGGGTTTTGTGCGGCGAGGAGTCATTGCTGCTATACTGGCGGTACTACTCATAGCTCCAGCACGCACCTGACGTGCGCGTTCGAGCGACGACCTGCACGCATCACTTGAAACGACGTCCGCGGCATGCGGACTGTTTTCTCCTCCTCCTGTGCTCCCGGCCAGGCCCTTTCACTTCGCGACCTGCATTAGCTCGCGACGCATTCCGCAATGTCCCTGGAACGTGCCCGCGCACGCTCCCTCAACGCTATTGGAGAGCCGCATGGCAAAAGAAGAACTGATTGAAATGAATGGCCTGGTATCCGAAGTCCTGCCCGAGATGCGCTTCCGCGTCGACCTCGACAATGGACACAAGATGATCGCCTATACCGCAGGCCGCATGAAGAAGAACCACATCCGCATCCTGGCCGGCGACCGCGTGACACTGGAGTTGTCGCCTTACGACCTGAACAAGGGCAGGATCGTGTTCCGCCATATCGAAAACCGTGGCCCGTCCGGTCCGCGCAGCGGTCCCCCGCGCCGTCGTTAAATCTCGCCGCGGGGCCCTCGCGGCCTCCCGAATCGCTTGATCTGGCGTGCGCGCCCGCGCTGAAAAACGCGCATACTGTGCATGGCCGCCGCCAGCGCGGCCGCATCCGCGGTAGCCATCACGCTGGCCTTTCATGCGATCGCCGTCCGGCGCAAGTCCGGATGGCGCAGTAACACGGGACGGCACGCAGTGCCTACGGTGCACGCGCGACGCCGATCCGCACGAGGAGAAGGCGATGACAGAGTTCTTGCGTTTCCTGGACACCGGCATCACGCACGCATCGTGGATCGGCATTGTCGCCTACACGCTGGTGGCGACCCACATCACTATCATCGCCGTCACCGTCTACCTTCACCGCCACCAGGCGCACCGCGCCCTCACCCTTCATCCCATCGCGAGCCACTTCTTCCGCTTCTGGCTGTGGCTCACCACGGGTATGGTCACACGCGAATGGGTCGCCATCCACCGCAAGCACCATGCGTTCTGCGAGCGCGAGGGCGACCCGCACAGTCCGCGCCTGGTGGGCCTGCGCACCGTGCTCCTGCGCGGCACCGAACTCTATCGCACCGCCAGTCGCGACAAGCCTGCGATCGACCGCTATGCGGCCGGCTGTCCCGACGACTGGATCGAGCGCAATTTGTATAGCCGCTGGACCTGGCAGGGCGTGGGCGTGCTGCTGATCCTCGATGTGGCGCTGTTTGGCGTGATCGGCCTGTCGGTCTGGGGAATCCAGATGCTGTGGATTCCGATGCTCGCGGCTGGCGTCATCAACGGGGCCGGGCACGCGATCGGCTACCGCAATTTCGATTGCGCGGAAGCCGCGACCAACATCGTACCGATCGGCCTCCTGATCGGCGGCGAGGAACTGCACAACAACCACCATACCTTTGCCAGCTCGGCCAAGATGTCGGTGAAATGGTACGAGTTCGACGCGGGCTGGATGTACATCCGGCTCCTGCAGTGTCTCGGCCTGGCGAAGGCCAGGCCGGTGCCGGTGGCGCCGCGCATTCGTTACAAGCATACGGAAGTGGACGACCACACCTTGCGCGCGGTGCTCGCCAATCGCGCACGTGTGATGGCTGCGCTGTCGCAGCGCCTGGCGCCGGTCTGGAACCGCGAATTGCGCAACATGCCACTCCCTGCCGGGATCAGCCGCCGCATGGCGCTGCGCCTGCTTGCGCGCGACCCGGGCTACCTGGACGCGGACGAACAATCCAAGCTCAGCATGCTGCTGGGCGCCAGCGAAAGACTGCGCCACGTCCAGGCCTTGCGTGTGCAGCTGGCGGCATTGTGGCAGCGCTCGCTCGCCACCGAGGATCAATTGCGCGAAGCCCTGTCCGGATGGTGCGCCCGCGCGACCAGGGCGATGTGCCCGCAGCTGCGTTCCTTTGCGCGCGAGCTGCGCGCCTATGCCTGAGCCGGCATTGCTAGTGTCCGATGGCGGCAATCGCCACGCCCTGAGCGACGCTTGTAGTGCTGGTGGTGACGGTGAGCGAGAACAGGGGCTTGGCCTGCGAATCGTCCTTGATCCATTCATAGGCCACGGTGCTGTTGACGCTGCCGTTGGCGGTGGCTGAACTGGCCCGTTTCTTCTCGCTGCGGAAAGGGGCGGGCGCATTGCCGACGACCTTCTCGAACAATTCCTGTGCCGCGGCCGCGGGCACGGTCTTCGCGTACAGCGCGCACAGCTTCTTTTCCGTATTGATGACGAGGATGAACTGCCCATGTGGACTGGGCACCATCCAGGCCTTGCCGCTCGAGCCCTTCAGGAACATCGCCGCCTTGTCGGCCGACAGCTGGGGCGCGGCGCCCAGTTGCTTGCGCAGGCCATCAAAATCGTGCAGGTACTTGATGCAGTGCGAAGCGTAGATATCCATGAACGCCGCTGCCTGCATATCGGGAGCGGCGACCGCGAGTGTGGGAAGCAGGCTTCCGCCGAGCGTGACGGCGGCTTTTCGAAGTCGCATGGGGATGGGCTCCGGCTGGTTGTGGTGAGCCACTATAGCAATATCGTCCACGGATTCCGGGATGCATTCCGGCAATCGAAGCGCCCCTGGGCAGGGTGGGAGCGTGGATCTGTCGTATGAAAGGCACGTGGTCTTTCGAGAGCTCAATATCTTTCGCCCCTGGAGCGCCTCGTTTGGTAGCATCCTGCAATGAACGATATTTCCGCTAATCAAGTAACCCCGCCACGCATCCGTCGTCGTCAAACCCTGGCCCTTGTGCTGCTGGTGGTCACGGGTGTCATCAATTACCTGGACCGTGCCACGCTGGCCGTCGCCAACGAATACATTCGCGCGGATCTCGACCTCTCGCTCGGCCAGATGGGCCTGCTCCTGTCGGCCTTCTCGTGGAGCTATGCGCTTTGCCAGCTCCCGGTCGGAGCGCTGGTCGACAAGATCGGCCCGCGCTGGCTGCTCGGCATGGGGCTGGTGCTGTGGTCGCTGGCGCAGGCTGCCGGCGGCATGGTGTCGACCTTCGGCTGGTTCGTGCTTGCGCGGATCGTGCTGGGTATCGGCGAAGCGCCGCAGTTCCCGGCCGCGGCGCGGGTCGTCAGCAACTGGTTCCCGCTGCGCGCGCGCGGTACGCCGACGGGTGTCTACAACTCGGCATCGCCACTGGGCGTCGCGCTCGCGCCGATCTGCCTGACGCCCTTGATCATGGCGACCAGCTGGCATTGGGCCTTCTTCGTCACCGGCGCGCTTGGCTTGGTGGCTGCTGTGGTCTGGGTGGCCCTTTATCGCGATCCGGTCCGCGAGCGGTTGTCAGATGCCGAGCGTGCCTACCTCGACGAGGGCCAATCCACCGAGGCTGCGCCGAAGACCAGCTTTGCGTCCTGGCGCGCCTTGTTCCGGCACCGCGCCACCTGGGGCATGCTGCTCGGCTTCTTTGGCTCCGTGTACCTCAACTGGGTGTACCTGACCTGGCTGCCGGGCTACTTGCGCACCGAGCGCCATATGGATCTGGCCCAGGCTGGCTTCGCCGCCTCCATCCCCTTCCTGTGCGGCTTCGCCGGCGCCTTGGTGGCCGGCTGGGCTTCTGATCGTGTCACCCGGCATGCGGAATCGCCGGTGACCGGGCGCCGCAAGGCGGTGGTGGCGTCGATGCTGGGCATGGTGGCGTTCACGATTCCGGCCGCCCTAGTCGAGAGCAACACGGTGGCCGTGGCCTGCATCTCGATCGTCATCTTCCTCGCGAATGCTTCGTCGGCGTGTTCGTGGTCGCTGGCCACGGCGGTGGCGCCTCGCAGCCGCATCGCCTCGCTCGGCGCCATTCAGAACTTCGGCGGTTTCCTTGGCGGCGCGCTGGCGCCGATCCTGACCGGTTATATCGCGCAGAGCTGGTCGTTTGTCCCCGCGTTGCTGACTGGTGCAGGCATCGCCTTCCTTGGTGCGATGTCGTATCAATTCCTGGTAGTCCGGCCCATTCCCGAGCAGAACTGAAAATAAAAAGGCCCAGCAGTGCTGGGCCTTTTGCTTGGTAGGGACGACGCTTAAACGTCGATGTTACCTGCCTGGAGTGCATTGGTCTCGATGAAGTTACGACGCGGTTCCACTTCATCACCCATCAGGGTAGTGAAGATCTGGTCCGCCGCAATCGCGTCCTCGATCTGCACCTTCAGCAGGCGACGAACGGTCGGATCCATCGTGGTTTCCCACAGCTGCTCCGGATTCATCTCGCCCAGACCCTTATAACGCTGCTTGGTCACGCCACGTTCCGCTTCTTCACGCAGCCAGATCATCGCCTCGTGGAACTCGCGCACCGCGAACTCCTTCATCTTCTCGCCTTCACCGCGGCGCATGATCGCGCCTTCGCCCATCAGGCCCTGGAAGGTGGCTGCCGCATTGGCCAGCACGGCGTAGTCATTGCTCTGCACGAAGTCCGCATCGATGGCGGTCACCTGCACGTTACCGTGGCGCATACGCTCGATACGCAGCGAATACTTCTCCGACAGCTCGTCCGAACGCACCACGACCTTGACGGCCGGGTCCTTGATCGCCGCTTCCATCGCACGCGCGGAAGCCTCGGCGTTCTCCAGCGAAGTCATGTCCAGGGTCACGCCGCTCATGATCGCGGTCAGCGCCGCGCGGTCGATCACGCGGGTCAGGCGCATCATGATGGCGTTGGCCAGGTTGTACTGGCGCACCAGCTCGCCCAGAGCTTCGCCGTTGATCGGCTCTGCGCCTTCACGCGGGATCAGCGACGCGCTGTTCAGCGCCACCGTCATCATGTAGCTCGCCTCTTCGACGTCGTCCTTCAGGTAGCGCTCGTCGCGGCCGGCCTTGACCTTGTACAGCGGCGGCTGCGCGATATACACGTGGCCACGCTCGACCAGCTGCGGCATCTGGCGGTAGAACAGGGTCAGCAGCAGGGTACGGATGTGGGCGCCGTCGACGTCCGCGTCGGTCATGATGATGATGCGGTGGTAGCGCAGCTTGTCGACGTTGAATTCGTCCGGGCCGATCGAGGTGCCGAGGGTCGCGATCAGGGTGGTGATCTGTTCCGACGACAGCATCTTCTCGAAGCGCGCCTTCTCCACGTTCAGCACCTTGCCGCGCAGCGGCAGGATGGCCTGGAACTTACGGTCGCGGCCCTGCTTGGCCGAGCCGCCTGCGGAGTCACCCTCGACGATGTACAGTTCGGCCAGCGCCGGGTCGCGTTCCTGGCAGTCGGCCAGCTTCGAGGACAGGCCCAGGCCATCCATCACGCCCTTGCGGCGGGTCAGGTCGCGCGCCTTGCGCGCCGCTTCGCGCGCACGGGCTGCTTCCACAATCTTGCCGCAGATGATCTTGGCGTCGTTCGGCTTCTCCATCAGGAAGTCGGTCAGCGTCTTCGCCACGATCTCTTCGACCGGGCCGCGCACTTCCGACGACACCAGCTTGTCCTTGGTCTGCGACGAGAACTTCGGCTCAGGCACCTTCACCGACAGCACGCAGGTCAGGCCTTCGCGCATGTCGTCGCCCGAGATCTCGACCTTGGCCTTCTTGGCGAAGTCGTTCTCGTCGATGTACTTGTTGATCACGCGCGTCATCGCCGCGCGCAGACCGGTCAGGTGGGTTCCGCCGTCGCGCTGCGGGATGTTGTTGGTGAAGCACAGCACCTGTTCGTTGTAGGCGTCGTTCCATTGCATCGACACGTCCACCGAGATGTTGGTGCCTTGGTCGGACAGGCGGTCGCCGGTCGCCTGGAACACGGTCGGGTGCAGGACGGTCTTGGCCTTGTTGATGTATTCCACGAAGCCGCGGGTGCCGCCTTCGAAGGCGAACACTTCTTCCTTGCCGGTGCGCTGGTCGCTCAGCTTGATGTTGACGCCGTTGTTCAGGAAGGACAGTTCGCGGATGCGCTTCGACAGGATCTCGTAGTGGAACTCGACGGTCGTGAAGATTTCCTCGTCGGCCCAGAAATGCACTTCGGTGCCGCGCTTGTCGGTCTCGCCGATGACCTTCATCGGGGAGACTTCGACGCCGTCGACGACTTCGATCAGGCGGTTCAGCGGGACGCCGCGCTCGAATTCCAGCTGGTGCACCTTGCCGTTCTGGCGCACGGTCACGCGCAGCAGTTTCGACAGTGCGTTCACGCAGGACACACCCACGCCGTGCAGGCCGCCCGACACTTTATAGGCGTTCTGGTTGAACTTGCCGCCGGCGTGCAGCTCGGTCAGCGCGATCTCGGTCGCCGAGCGCTTCGGCTCGTGCTTGTCGTCCATCTTGATGCCGGTCGGGATGCCGCGGCCGTTGTCGGTGATGGAGATCGAGTTGTCGGAGTGGATGGTGACGTGGATCTCGGAGCAGAAGCCGGCCAGCGCCTCGTCGATCGAGTTGTCCAGCACTTCGAACACCAGGTGGTGCAGGCCGGTACCGTCCGAGGTGTCGCCAATGTACATGCCCGGACGCTTGCGGACCGCTTCCAGGCCTTCCAGGATCTGAATCGAGGAGGCGCCGTATTCATCGCCCTTCGGGGCGGACATTTGAGCTTGGGTATTCTCGGACATGGACTGCTTTCTATAAAACGGGTGATTCAAGCTGCAGTCTTTTTGAGAGCTACAGCTTGAACCGTCATCCCGGCGCAGGCCGGGATCCAAGTTGCGTGCGCATCAGCAAACTTGGGTTCCGGCCTGCGCCGGAACGACGAGGTAACAATGTGTCTCGGCCGACGGTATTACTTAAATGCGCATCGGCATGACGACATACTTGAAGTCGCCATTGTCGGGAATCGAAATCAGCGCCGACGAGTTCGAGTCGCCCAGGGCGATGTTCACCTGGTCGCACTTCAGGTTGTTCAGCACGTCGAGCAGGTAGGTGACGTTGAAGCCGATGTCGATCGCGTCGCCGCCATAATCGATCTCGAGTTCTTCCACCGCCTCTTCCTGGTCGGCATTGGTCGAGCTGATCTTCATGCTGCCCGGGGTGATGATGCAGCGCACACCCTTGAACTTGTCGCTGGTCATGATCGCGGCGCGCTGCAGCGAACGCAGCAGCTCGTCGCGGCTGATCGTGAAGTCGTTCTTGTAGCCCTTCGGGATCACGCGGGTGTAGTCAGGGAACTTGCCCTCGACCAGCTTCGAGACCAGCTCGATGTCGGCGAAGGTCAGCTTGACCTGCGAAGCCGCGATGTCCAGGCGGACTTCCTCATCGCTTTCTTCCAGCAGGCGCTGCAGTTCGATGATGGTCTTGCGCGGGATGATCACTTCCTGGCGCTCGAAGGACTGCTCCGACGCCACCTGGCAGAAGGCCAGGCGGTGGCCGTCGGTCGCCACGGCGATGATGTTGTTGCCGTCCAGGACCAGCAGCAGGCCGTTCAGGTAGTAGCGGATGTCCTGCTGGGCCATCGAGAAGTGCACCATGTTGAACAGGTGCTTCAGCGTCTTCTGCGGCAGGGTCACCGAGGCGTTGTAGCTGTCGGCCACCGAAACGGTGGGGAATTCCTCGGCCGCCAGGGTCTGCAGGGCGAAGCGTGACTTGCCGCTCTGGACGGCCAGGCGCTTGTTCTGCAGGGTCATGGTCACGTCGCCCGACTCCGGCAGCGCGCGCAGGATGTCCAGCAGCTTGCGCGCGGCCACAGTCGTGCCCGTCACCTCGTCGCCCGAACCGATGTTGGCCAGCGTGGTGATCTGGACTTCGGTGTCGGTCGACAGGAAGGACACGCTTTCACCGTTCTTGCGAATGAGGATATTGGCCAGAATCGGCATAGTGTGCCGACGCTCGACAATACCACTCACGATCTGCAGTGGCCGGAGAAGCGTGTCTCGGGTGGATTTGACCAATTGCATAGTTATCCTCGATCTGAGTTGTTTTCGTGATTTATTGCTATTGCACTATTTTGCCAATTGCCCGGACTAAACACAAACCCGGGCCAAGGGAGGCGGTTTACCCTTTGAGGGTCTGTTCCAGCACGTGCAGCTCGTGGTTGCACTCGGCGTTCTTCTGGCGGTCCTGGGCGATCTTGCGCACCGCATGCAGCACGGTGGTGTGGTCGCGGCCTCCGAACAGCTCGCCGATCTCCGGCAGGCTCTTCTGCGTCAGTTCCTTGGCCAGGTACATGGCGATCTGGCGCGGGCGGGCGATGTTCGCCGGGCGGCGCTTCGAATACATGTCCGCGACCTTGATGTTGAAGAAGTCCGCGACTGTCTTCTGGATGTTTTCCACTGAGATCTGGCGGTTCTGCACCGAGAGCAAGTCCTTCAGGGCTTCCTTCACCACGTCGATCGTGATGTCCTTGCCGTGGAAGCGCGAGTAAGCCAGGATCTTGCGCAGCGCGCCTTCCAGCTCGCGCACGTTGGAGCGCAGGTGCTTGGCCACGAAGAAGGCCACGTCGTCGTTCAGCGTAACGCCTTCCGATTGCGCCTTCTTGAGCAGGATCGCCACGCGCATCTCGAGCTCCGGCGGCTCGATCGCCACCGTCAGGCCCGAGTCGAAGCGCGAGATCAGGCGGTCGTCCATGCCCGTGATTTCCTTCGGATAGGTATCCGAAGTGATGATGATCTGCTTCTTGGCCGCGATCAGCGCTTCGAACGCATAGAAGAACTCTTCCTGCGTACGGCTCTTGCCGCCGAAGAATTGAATATCGTCGATCAGCAGCATGTCGAGCGAGTGGTAATAGTGCTTGAAGTCGTCGAAGCCCTTGCGCTGGTAGGCGGTGACGACGTCGCGCACGTACTGCTCGGCGTGGATGTAGCGGATGCGCGCCCCCGGCTGGTCGGCCATGACCTGGTTGCCGATCGCATGGATCAGGTGGGTCTTACCCAGGCCCACGCCGCCATAGAAGAACAGCGGGTTGTACGAGATGCCCGGGTTGTTGGCGACCTGGATCGCGGCGGCGCGCGCCAGCTGGTTCGCCTTACCGGTCACGAAGCTGTCAAACGTCAGCTCGGTGTTGATCCGGCTTTGCTCGCGCTTGGGCGAGTTGGCGATGTTCAGGTTCTGGGTCTGGTTATCCGGAACCGGGGCAGGGCGCGGGGCATCCAGGCCCTGGGCGCCGGCGCCGGACGAAGTGGAAACCACCGGCTTCTTGGCCGGGTTGTTCTTCGGGTCGAGCACGAACTGCACCTCCACCGGCGCTTCCCAGTACTGGGCGGCGAGCTCGGTGATGCGCGTGGCGAACTGCGTCTTCACCCAGTCGAGCTTGAAGCGGTTGGGCGCGGCGATGCGCAGCTTGCCGTCTTCGTAGTCGAGGGCGACCAGCGGTTTGATCCACGCACTGTATTGCTGGGGCGTCAATTCGAGCTCCAGCTGCGCGGAACAGGTCTGCCAAAAGTTTTCCATACTTCGCTAATTGATACGTAACACGCTATTTTACCTGTCTCTTCGGTAGTTATCCACAGGTTGTCGCTACTATTTTCAACTGGATGAGCACTTGGTGGAGCACCTTTGGCAGAGTTGGGGACTGGTCCGCGAAACAACAGCCGCCTTGACAGCTGGGCCGGAACTAGGGTCTAATTCAGGGTTCCCCGTCCGGTCACCTTATCAAGCTGTCACTAACAGCGGATGCAGTCCGGGCGAAGAGTATCTGCTGTGGCGTGACGCTGGCTTAACATCTGCGAACTGTCATTGGCGCCGAATCCTGACGACGAGACGTCAGACCCGATTTTGCAATTTCTTTTGCTTTAAGCGAGACCACCATGAAACGTACTTACCAACCTTCCGTCGTTCGTCGCAAGCGCACGCACGGCTTCCGCGCACGTATGGCTACCCGTGGTGGCCGTCAGGTTCTGAACGCCCGCCGCGCCAAGGGCCGCAAGCGCCTGGCAGTCGTCTAAGCCGGCAAGCCGCAGAGCGACGCGGTTGGCCATGACAGGCGAAGGTTCGCACGACTTCGCGCGCGCTCGGCGCATCGTTAAAACGGATGAATTTTCATCCGTTTTTCGTTTGCGGCCGGCACAAAAATCCGCGCATTTCGTGCTCTATACCCGTCCCAGCACGCTGCCGCATGCGCGGCTGGGCGTCGTCGCGGCCAAGCGTTTCGCCCCGCGCGCGGTCACGCGCAACACGATCAAGCGCGTCACCCGCGAACTGTTCCGCACCAGCGAGCTCCAGGCCGTCGATTGCATCGTGCGCCTGTCGCGCCCGGTCAACAGCAAGGACGGCCCGGCCACCACGCGCGCCCTCAAGGCCGAGCTGCGCGCCGAGCTGGCGCGCCTGTTCGCCTCGCAGCGTCCGCGCCGCGCTTCCGGCAATCCTTCGGCCCCATCATCATGAAGACGCTGCTTGTCTGGTTGCTCCGCGGCTACCAGCTGCTGCTGTCCCCGATGCTCGGGCAGAAATGCCGTTTCTTCCCGTCCTGCTCGACTTACGCGATCGAAGCGCTGCGCATCCATGGCGCCGCGCGCGGTTCGCTGCTGGCCGCGCGCCGCGTGTGCCGCTGCCATCCGTGGAATGCGGGTGGCGTCGACCTGGTGCCGCCCGCGCGCACCAAGGATTCCTCACCAGCCTCCCCAGGCTGTCATCATTCCTGACTAGACCCAATGGATATCAATAAACGTACCGTCCTGTGGATCGTGTTCGCCGTCTCCCTGATTGTTCTCTGGAACAACTGGATGGTGGCCAACGGTAAACAGTCGCTGTTCTCGCCGGCGCCGCCGGCCAAGGTCGCCCAGCAGCAGCCGGCCAAGCCGTCCGACGTGCCCACCGCCGCCCAGCCGGGCAGCACCGCCGTCCCGGCGACCCCGGGTGCGCCGGCCGCCGTACCGGCCGCTTCTGCCGCCCCGGTCAGCCAGATCGTCACCATCACCACCGACGTGGTGAAGGTCAACATCGACAGCGCCGGCGGCGTCATCAAGCGCCTCGAACTGCTGCAGTACCCTGACCACTTCGACAAGACCAAGAACCAGGTCCTGTTCGACGTGGGCGGCAACAACGTCTACCTGGGCCAGACCGGCCTGATCGGCACCAGCGCCGCCGGTGTCCTGCCGAACCACAACACCGTGTACACCGTCCGTCCGGGCGTGCGCACCTTGAATGGCGGCAACCAGATCCAGCTCGTGATGGATGCGGAGCAGGGTGGCGTGCGCCTGACCAAGACCTTCACCTTCCGCAAGGGCGACTACGTGATCGGCATCCGCCACGACGTGACCAACGTCGGCGCAGCGCCGGTCCAGCCTTCGCTCTACCTGCAGCTCCAGCATGACGGCAACAAGCCGGCCAACGATTCGTGGTTCATGTCGAGCTATACCGGCCCGACCCTGTACACCGAAGCCGACAAGTACCAGAAGCTGACCTTCGAAGAGATCGAGAAGAACAAGGCCGAGCATTCGACCAAGGCCGACAACGGCTGGGTGGCGATCTCGCAGCACTTCTTCGTCTCGGCCTTCATCCCGGCCGACAAGGTGCAGCGCGACATCTACACCAAGAAGATCGCGGCCAACCTGTATGCGATCGGCACCGTGCAGCCGC
This sequence comes from Massilia sp. AB1, assembly GCF_018119385.1. Lineage (NCBI taxonomy): Bacteria > Pseudomonadati > Pseudomonadota > Betaproteobacteria > Burkholderiales > Oxalobacteraceae > Massilia > Massilia sp. AB1. The sequence goes on from NZ_JAGKSG010000020.1 coordinate 81,761, forward strand.
TGGGCACCGTGGCCCCGGGCGCGACCGTGTCGACCGACACCCGCCTGTACTCGGGTCCGCAGGATGAAAAGACCCTGGAAAAGATCGCACCGGGCCTGGAGCTGGTGAAGGACTACGGCATGCTGACCGTGATCGCCAAGCCGATCTTCTGGGTGATGGACCAGCTGCACTCGCTGCTGGGCAACTGGGGCTGGACCATCGTCGCCCTGACCATCCTGATCAAGCTGCTGTTCTTCCCGCTGTCGGCCGCCGGCTACCGCAGCATGGCGAAGATGCGCGTGGTGACGCCGAAGATGCAGGCGATCCGCGAGCGCTACAAGAACGACCCGATGAAGATGCAGCAGGCCACCATGGAGCTGTACAAGGCCGAGAAGATCAACCCGCTGGGCGGCTGCCTGCCGATCCTGGTGCAGATGCCGGTGTTCTTCGCCCTGTACTGGGTGCTGCAGGCCTCGGTCGAGATGCGCGGCGCGCCGTGGGTGGGCTGGATCACCGACCTGACCCAGCCGGATCCGTACTTCATCCTGCCGATCCTGTACGCGGTGTCGATGTACATCACCACCAAGCTCAACCCGCAGCCGACCGATCCGGTGCAGGCGAAGATGATGCTGTTCATGCCGCTGGCGTTCTCGGTCATCTTCTTCTTCTTCCCGTCGGGCCTGGTGCTGTACTGGGTGGTCAACAACATCCTGTCGATCGCGCAGCAGTGGGTGATTACCAAGAAGTTCGAGACGGCGAAGTAATTCTTCGGCGGCTTCGTGAAAAACCCGCGCCTGGCGCGGGTTTTTTTATTGCGTTGCCGGTCTGCGAGCAAACTTGGATCCCCGCCTTCGCGGGGATGACGGTTTTAAGGCTAGCGGAATGATGCAGATGCCGGTAGTCCGCTGCCCATCACCGTCGTTCCCGCGCAGGCGGGAACCCAAGTTTGCCAGCACACCCCCACCCCCCCGAATCCCTTACAATCCCCCCATGAAACTCGACACCTCCCCCATCGCCGCCATCGCCACCGCCCCCGGCCGCGGCGGCATCGGCGTCGTGCGCGCCTCCGGCAAGTCGCTGGCCCCGCTGATCGACGCCCTGTTCCCCGGCACCAAACTGGCCCCGCGCCACGCCACCTACATCCCCTTCAAGGCCACGGACGGCAGCGTGATCGACCAGGGCATCGCCCTCTATTTCAAGGGCCCGCATTCCTACACCGGCGAAGACGTGCTCGAGCTGCAGGGCCACGGCGGCCCCATCGTCCTGCAGATGCTCCTGCAGCGCGTGCTGGAAGCCGGCGCCGAACATGGCCTGCGCCTGGCGGAACCGGGCGAATTCACCCGCCGCGCCTTCCTGAACGACAAGCTCGACTTGGCCCAGGCCGAAGCCGTGGCCGACCTGATCGACGCCTCCACCGAAGCCGCCGCCAAGTCGGCCTCGCAGTCGCTGTCGGGCGCCTTCTCGCAGGTGGTGCACAAGCTGGTCGACCAGACCATCAACCTGCGCATGCTGGTCGAAGCCACCCTCGACTTCCCGGAAGAGGAAATCGACTTCCTCGAGAAATCGAACGCGCGCGGCCAGCTGGCCGGCATCATCGAATCGCTGGAAAACGTGTTCCGCCAGGCGGCGCAGGGCGCGCTGCTGCGCGAAGGCCTGAACGTGGTGCTGGTGGGCCAGCCGAACGTCGGCAAGTCCTCGCTGCTGAACGCCCTGGCCGGCGCCGACGTGGCCATCGTCACCCCGATCGCCGGCACCACACGCGACAAGGTGAGCGAGACCATCCAGATCGAAGGCATCCCGCTCAACATCATCGACACCGCCGGCATCCGCGCAGTGGATGAAGGCGTGGACGTGGTGGAAGCCATCGGCATCGAACGCACCTGGGGCGAAGTCGGCAAGGCCGACGTGATCCTGCACCTGCTCGACGCCAGCCTGGGACCGAGCAAGGCCGACGAGGACATCGTGGCCGCCTTCCCGCAGGGCGTGCCGGTGGTGCGCATCTGGAACAAGATCGACTTGTCGGGCCACAAGCCTTCGAAAGAGGACGGCTCGGACGCCACCCACCTGTACCTGTCGGCGCACGAGAAGATCGGCATCGAGCTGCTGCGCGCCGAGCTGCTGCGCATCGCCGGCTGGCAGCAGACCGGCGAATCGCTCTACCTGGCGCGCGAACGCCACCTGATCGCCCTGCGCGCCGCCCGCGAGCACCTGGAATTCGCGCGCCAGCACGCGATGCAGGACGACCAGTCGCTCGACCTGTTCGCCGAGGAGCTGCGCCTGGCCCAGGATCAACTCTCCAGCATCACCGGGCAATTCACGCCGGACGATCTGCTGGGCGTGATTTTCAGCCGCTTCTGTATTGGTAAATAAGCGTGGTAAATAAGCGGCAATGAGCGGAGGCTCGTGCTAGGCTAGCCATCCAAGGAGAGTCGTCACGATGCAGCCGCTTATCACCCAACCCCGCCGAACCATTTTCCGCCTCGCCGGCGTGCTGGCCCTGTCCGGCATGCTGGCTTCCTGCGCCAACCTGGCCGGCCCGCGCGAGGTCGAGCTGCCCCTGCACAAGCTGCAGGCCGGCCTGGAGCGCCGTTTTCCGCTCGACAGCCGCATGCTCGACATGCTCAACGTGCGCTTCTCGCGGCCATTGTTGTCGGTCGAGCCGGAAACCGACCGCGTGGGGCTGGCCCTCGACGCCTCGGTCAGCCCGCCTTTCATGAGCCAGTCCTGGAACGGCAGCCTTGCCTTCTCGGGCCGCCTGTACGTCGATCCCGGCCGCCTGGCCGTGATGATGGCCGAGCCGCGCGTCGACCGCCTCGATTTCGGCGCAGGCAGCGGCCTGGCCGAGCGCCAGATGGCCAAGGTCGCCAACGGCATGATGGGCATCCTGGCGCGCGATATCCCGGTCTATTCCTTCAACACGGACGACCTGCGCTACGCCGGCATACAGTTCACCCCGACCCGCATCCGCACCACGCGGCGCGGCCTGCTCGTCACCCTGGAGCCGGTGCGTTAGGGGAATTGTTGCGGTGATGCTTCAAATCAAGCCTGTCGATAAGTACAGGATTGCGCGGGCAGGGCATTGGGCGCACACTGTGTCGGGCTGATTGAGCTTTCTCATGCACACGGTATTCCACTGAAGTAATCTTTTTTAAACTTCAGGCAGCCGTGTTAGGGGGTGGATCTTGGAAACGACACACGAGAGTTTTCCGGACAACGGGCTGCCCGCCGAGCCGCCCATTGCGGCCGTGGTGAGCCCTTTGCCTTCCCGCCAGAGCCTTCCGGCCAAGGGATCGTGCTGGTATTGCGAGAAGCCGCTCGACAGCGTACGCCGTTTCTGCGGCAAGACCTGCGCCGATTCCTTCGACGAGGAAGCGGAATACACACGCTGAGCGGACCGCCTCAGCTCCCCCTGTTTTTTTCCAGTACCGCGAGCGCGCGCTCGAAATCGAAGCTGCCGACGGCGGTGTCGAGCTGGCGCATGCGCTCGGGGCCGAGCGCGGCGAGGAAGGCGGCGTGGCGCGCTTCCAGCAGGGCGGGGGCGGTGCCGTCCCCGACGTCGAGCATGGCGCGCAGGCAGGCCAGTTCGCCCCTGCTGGCCGCCGCACCGCTGCCCGTGTCCTCGGGCGCCGACAGCAGCAAGTCCAGCTGGACCAGCACGCGCGCCAGTTCCGTTTCCAGCGTGTCGATCAGGCGGGGATCCGCATTGCCTTGTGCGCGGAGGGCGAGTTCGGTATCGAGTGCCAGCTGGCGCAATGCACGCGCCTCGATCATGGCCGCGGCGCCCTTGAGCGTGTGGACGACGCGCTGCGCCAGCACCGGTTCGCCATCCCCGATCGCCTGGCGCAGGCGGCCCACCGTGTCGCGATAGTCGGCGCGGAAGCGTCCGAGCACCCGCAGGTGCATGGCATGGTCGCCCATCATCCGGTCGAGGCCAGCCGCCAGGTCGATCGCCTGGTCGCCGGCCGGAGGAGGGGCGCTTGGCGGCATCAGCGCGTGGTGAAGGACCAGTCGCGCGTCACCGGCGTGCCGTTGACCGTGCCGGAGAAGCTCACGTCATAGGTGGTGGCGGCGCGCAGCGGCTGCAGGGGAACGATGGCCGCCGCGGTCTTGTTGCCGCTCGGGTCGACGCGCTGGGTGCTCAGGTTGGCGCCGCCGCGCGGACGCACGGTGAAGCTGGTCACCGCCACCGTCGCATCGAGGTTGGCGTGCACGCTGATCGGGTAGCCCACTTCGTTCTGGTTCGGGACCGGATCCGGTTCTTCGGTGTTGCTGAAGAAGTTAGGCGTCACCTGGGTCTGGCCGTTGAAGGGCCAGGTCGCCAGGGTGTTGCGCGCGATGCCAGCGCCCCAGCCGTTGCGCGCGGCGAGGTTCGCGGTGAAGTAGTGGTAGCCGCTCGCGGAAGTGGCCGCGCCCGTGCCGATTTCCTTGAACATCGGCTCGAACATCACGAAGCGGTGGTAGATCGCGGTGACCAGTTCTTCGGCCATGTAGAAGCCCGAGTTGTTGGTGGTGCCCGAGATGATCTCGCCGTAGGCATAGCCGTTGGACAGGGTATAGCCGGCCGCGTTCAGGCGGTCGCCCAGGTTGGCGCCGGTGAAGCCCTGGCGGCCCGGCACTTGCTCATGGCTCATGATGTTGTTGATGCGCTGGTATTCCGAGTGGCCGAGCGCCGCATTGTTGATCACGGCGTTCTCGGTCACGACGGGCACGCCGGCCTGGGCGCGGCGGTAGTTGATCCATGCGCGGCCGTCCACGGCGATATTGCCGGTCTGGGTAGGCGCATTGACGCCCGTTGGCGTGGTCGGGTTATCCGCTGGCGGCGTGGAGCCAACCGGCGCGGAAGGGGCGGATGCAACGCTGTCGCTGCCTCCACCGCCGCACGCGGCCAGGGCCATCGCGGTTCCGAGTGCCACAACAAACGACTGCCAACGAGGCATATAGCTCATGTTACAACTCCTGTCAATACGTAAGAACGAAGGCGACATTCTAGGGCAAAATCAGTTTTCGTGATGGGGTTGGGGTGAAGCGGCCACACTCTTATTTTGCGCCCTGTAGAATAAGGCATCGATTCTCTTGCCGAGTTACTAATTTGAACCCGACCCGCCAGCAGCGCCTCGCGCGCGCCAAGTTCGCCCTGCCCAGCTTCGTCACCCTGTTGTCGATCGCCTGCGGCTTCGGCAGCATCGTGATCTCGGTCGACAACGCCCATGTGGGCAACCCGGACGATTACCGCCTGGCCGCGATCCTGCTGGTGCTGGCCGGCGTGTTCGACGCCCTCGACGGCTTCGTGGCGCGCGCCACCAATACCCAGTCCAGCTTCGGCGTGCAGCTCGACTCGATCGCCGACGTGATGAACTTCGGCTGCGCTCCGGGACTGCTGCTGTATTGCTACGGCTTTGCCCAGATGAGCGTGGACCATCCGACCCTGGTGCGCATGGGCGGCCTGGCCTGCTTCGTGTTCGTGGCCTGCGGCGCGCTGCGCCTGGCGCGTTTCAATATCAGCCATGGCCGCACCGACCCGCGTTATTTCGTCGGCATGCCGATCACCGCGGGCGCGGCCTGCGTGGCCTCGGTGGTGGTGGCCTGGCCGGCGCCGGCCACCTCGATGTCCCAGGCCTTCATGATCGCGGGCCTGATGGTGGCGGTGGGCGCGCTGATGGTGTCGACTATCCGCTTCCCCAGCTCCAAGCACCCGCGCGGCAAAGTGATGATCGGCCTGCTGGCCGTGTGCGCGCTGCTGCTCGCGCTGCTGCAGACGCGCTTCTTCGTGCTGTTCTTCCTGCTCTACGTGTGCGCGACGCTGCTGCTGAACATCGCCTGGAAGACCGGCTGGACCGGCGTCGCGCCGCCGCGCGTGTACGAAGACTAAGCTCAGGCCAGCCTCACGCAAACTTGTCCAGCATGGCCGCGAGGTGAGCGGCCCGCTGGCGCGCTTCCTCGAGGTCGGCGGCTTCGCCGGTCTGGGTGAGGATCGAGGCGGTCAGCAGCTGCACGAAGGAGCGGTCCAGGGCCTTGCGCGCCGCCGCCATCTGCTGGGCGACCGCGTCGCAGTCCTCGGGGGCGTCGGCCAGCGCGATCAGCTTCTGCACGCCGCGCAGCTGGCCCTCGATGCGGGCCAGGCGGTTCAGCAAATCCTTCTTCTGCTGGGCGCTCAGGGCCCGGCCTTCCACGATCTTCAGCTGGCCGTCGGCCATCTCAGGCCACCTCGTGTCCGCGCGCCGCGCGCAGGATGCGGAACCAGTCTTCGCGCGCCAGGGTGAAGCCGGCGCCGGCCACCGCCACCTTGATCGCTTCCAGGCGCCCGGTGCCGGTCAGCGGGAGCGGGCGGCTCGGGAGCTGCATGATCCATGCGAACACCACGCTGGCGAAGGGGCGCTGCAGGCGGTCGGCGATTTCCTTGATCACCAGGCGCAGGTTCTCGGCGCCGGCGTCGCCCGCATTGAACAGGCGCCCGCCGCCCAGCGGCGACCAGGCCATCGGCGCGATGCCCAGGTCCTGCAGGCCGTCGAAGGTCTCGTCGAACATCGGCGCCGTGGTCAGCGGCGAGAATTCGACCTGGTTGGTGGCCAGCGCGAAGCGGCGGTTCAGGCACTCGAACTGGTGGCGCGTGAAGTTCGACACGCCGAAGTGCAGCACCTTGCCGCTTTGCCTGAGGCGGGTGAAGGCTTCGGCGATCTCGTCGAAATCCATCAGCGGGTCCGGGCGGTGGATCAGCAGCAGGTCGAGGCGGTCGGTGTGCAGCTGGCGCAGGGATTCCTCGGCGGACGCGATGATGTGCGGCGCCGTGGTGTCGTAGTGCTGGATCGTGTGTTCGGGACGCGCGGGCGAGATCAGCTTGATGCCGCATTTGCTCACCAGCTCGATGCGGTCGCGCAGCGAGGGCTGGGCGCGCAGGGCTTCGCCGAACAGGCCTTCGACGCCGTAGTTGCCGTAGATGTCGGCGTGGTCGAAGGTGGTGACGCCCATGGCGACGCACTGCTCGATGAAGCTGACTCTCTGTTCCACCGACATGCCCCATTCGGTCATGCGCCACATGCCGGCCACGATGCGCGACAGTTCCGGGCCGCCTTCGCGGGTGGCGATGCGGGGGCAGTGCAGGTCGGCGGGGAGCGGGTGGGTCATGGGGGGCTTTCTTGTTGGCGTGGTGGCATCATTATAGCGGTGGGAGCAAGGGGTGTTGGTACGCGACGAACTTGGGCGGAACAATGCCAGTGGCATTGTTCCGGCCTTCGCCGGAAGTCGTAGCTGCCAGTGGCAGGTACGACGGTCTTTGGGCTAGAGGTAAACTTAAACAACGTCGTCCCGGCGAAGGCCGGGACCCAAGTCCGCACCGCAGCCACCAAAACAAAAGCCCGCCCGGGCTTTCGCACGGACGGGCTTTGCGTCAAGAATGACAGCAGATTACTGCATCCAGAGCCGCATCGAATCCCAAGCACGGCCAAAGATGCTCGCTTCGCCCACTTCTTCCAGCGCCACCACCGGCAGCACCAGCAGCGGCTTCCCGTCCGCCATCATCTTGAGCGTGCCCACCTGGCCATTCAGGGCCAGCGGCGCGACCAGCGGATCCTTACGCTCGAGCACCGGCTTGAGCTTGCCCGCCACGCCCTTCGGCACGGTCACCAGCACGTCGCGGGTGAAGCCGATCTTCACGTTCGATTGCGAACCCTTCCACACTTCCGGCGTCGCGATGGCCTGGCCCTTCGAATACAGCTTGACGGTGTCGAAGTTCTGGAAGCCCCAGTTCAGCAGCTTCTGGCTTTCCGCGGTACGTACGGAGTCCGAGCTGGTGCCCAGCACGACCGAGATCAGGCGGCGCTGGCCGGTGGTGCCGTTCGGGCGGCGCGCCGAGGCGATCATGCTGTAGCCCGAGGAATCGGTGTGGCCGGTCTTCATGCCGTCCACGGTCGGGTCCAGCCACAGCAGGCGGTTGCGGTTCTGCTGGGTGATCTTGTTATAGGTGAACTGCTTGACCGAGTCGATCTTGTAGAACTCGGGGAAGTCGCGGATCACGGTGGTCGCCAGGGTCGCCAGGTCGTGCGCGGTCGAGTAGTTGTTCGCGTCCGGCAGGCCGTGCGGGTTGGCGAAACGGGTGCCCTTCATGCCCATGCGCTGCGCTTCGCGGTTCATCAGGGTCACGAAGGTGCCTTCGTCGCCGGCCACGGCTTCCGCCAGCGCCACCGCCGCGTCATTGCCCGACTGGACCATCAGGCCGTGCAGCAGGTCGTTCACCGACACCGGGGTGGCCGGATCGATGAACATCTTCGAGCTCGAGCCGTCGACTTTCCAGGCGCGGGTCGAGACGGTCACCATCTGGTTCAGCGCCAGGCGCTTGTCGCGGATCGCGGCGAAGGTCACGTAGGCCGTCATGACCTTGGTGAGCGAAGCCGGCTCGATGCGCGCATGCGGATCCTGCGAGGCGATGACCTGGCCGCTCGTTGCGTCGAGCAGCAGCCACGATTTGGCGGCGATCGCCGGGGCCGGCACGGTTTGCGCGCTGGCCGAGACCATCACCAGGCTGGCGGCAAAGGCCGCGAACAGTTTTTTCATGGGAGTGTGTCAGTCAATCAGTAGTGGTGGAGCGCAAGACAATGCCCTAAAGCATTGCCTCAAGAGAAGTCCAACATTATAGGACAGTGTTACGCCGAAATGTTCACCGATGCCACATTTGTGCAACGAGATTTTTGATGTGTCCGAGCTTGCGGTGGAAGAAGTGGTCGGCGCCCGGGATCACAATGACCGGAATGTCAAGAGGACGCGCCCAGTCGTAGACTTCCTGCAAGGTGATCGTATCGTCAAGTTCGCCGTGGATCAGGATGCTGTCTTGCGGGACCGGCGGCATCGGCCATTTGCCGGCGGCGGTGCCGACCAGCACCAGGCGCTCGGCCGGGCGGCCTTCGGCGATGAGGCGCTGCTGGAACTGGGCCTGCACGAAGGTGCCGAAGGAGAAGCCGGTCAGGGTCACCGGCAGGTCCGGATAGCGCGCGCGCATGTGTTCGTACATGATCGCCATGTCGTCCACTTCGCCGCGGCCGTCGTCATGCACGCCTTCGGATTCGCCCACGCCGCGGAAGTTGAAGCGCGCCGCGGCGTAGCCCATGTTGACGAAGGTGCGCGCCAGGGTCTGGGCCACCTTGTTTTCCATGGTGCCGCCGTACAGCGGGTGAGGGTGGGCGACCAGCGCGATGCCGCGCGGTTCGCTATCGGGCAGGTCCAGCAGGCATTGCATCTTGCCGGCGTGGCCATCCAGGGTGAACTTGTGCGAATGGATATTCATGGTCCTTCTTGCTAATTAAATCTTCAAACGATCGACGGGCTTGCCGCCGATGAGGTGCTGGTCGATGATGTCGTCGATATCGGCCGTGTCCACATAGGTGTACCAGGTGCCTTCCGGGTAGACCACGACTACCGGGCCTTCCTCGCAGCGGTCGAGGCAGCCGGACTGGTTGATGCGCACCTTGCCCTGGCCGCTCAGGTTCAGTTCCTTGATGCGCTTCTTCGCGTGCTTCTGCGCCTTCTCGGCGCCGCACTTGCCGCAGCTCTGGCGCGCGTCCTTGCCTTCCCGCTCGTTCATGCAGAAAAACACGTGGTATTGATAAAACGGTGCGTCCTTGGTGTCGTTCATGTCGTTCTCGTCGAAAGGTGGCGGCGCCAAAGCGCAATGATACGCGTTCTTTACTGCCGATTGAGCTTGTGAGAGGGAAGCAGCAGGAACCAGAGCGCGAAAAACGGCCACATCAGGGACAGGAACTGGGCCGCGCCATTGAAATTCAGGAATTTACCCTGCACCCAGCCCTGCAGGGTCGAGGAGAAATACGGGTTCACCGGGATCGTATTGACGACGATGAGGCTGAGCACCAGGGTGACCACGGCCAGGCGCCGCTGGGCAACCTGGGGCGCGAACACCAGGCCGGACAGCATGATCAGGCCGATCAGGAAGCCCCCTTCGGCTCCCGGCGTCACCCAGACGAAGGCGTTATCGGGCCGGAACAGCAGCGAACTGGCGAGGGCCTTGACCACCAGCGCCGACGCCAGCAGGGCCAGCATCAGCAGGAAGCGCGGCGCGCCGCGGCGCACCAGGCACATCAGGGTTAGGGCCGCGCCGGTCATGCCGCAGGCGGTGATGATGGTTTCGGACAGCCAGTACTGCTCCACGCTCATCATGGCGCCCGGACGCAGCATGGCCACCAGGTCGATGTCCTCGTCCAGCCATTTCGACAGCCAGCCCGAGATGATGGGCAATACCTGGCCATGGCCGAACAGGTAGCTCTGCGGGTAGATCTGGGCCAGCGGCCACAAGGCCACCAGCACCAGGCCCTGGCTGGCGTGCGAAGCGAACCAGCGCCGCCGCAAATGAAACAGGCGGCTGCGGTCCAGCAGCAGCGGCGCCCACAGCGCGCCCAGGATGGCGCCCACCAGGCAGCCGCCGGAATTGGTGATGAAGTCGAGATTGGACGGCACCCGGCTGGGCAGGTAGTTCTGCACCGCTTCCATGGTCCCGGAAACCAGGATGCCGCCGACGGCCGCCGCCAGCACCGCCCAGACGCCGCGGATGCGCGGGTAGAGCGACAGCACCAGCAGCACCCCGAAGGGAATGTAGCCGACGATATTGACGGTGACGTCGAAGCCGGTCCAGTAGCGCTGCTTGGCCAGGTTGAGGAAGGCGAGCGGCGGTACCCCGCTGTCGCGCCAGCCGGAGAACGGGTACCAGCTGGCGTAGATGATCAGCAGCAGGTAGGCCAGCAGCGTGGCGCGCGAGATCGGCGAGCCGCGCGGGCGGCCGGTCACTTCCGGCTCGGTCATTTGCTCACGGTCGGGGGCGAGGTCACGGGCAAGGTCGCCAGCCAGGCCAGGATATCGGCGCTGGTGGCGTCCAGGCTCTGGGCCAGCGCGCGCGCGCCGCCCGCCGCGTCGGCGCTGGCGGCCGGCGTCGTGCGCGAGAAGCTGCGCTGGTCGACCAGGCGGTGTTCGTTGAAGACGGAGGCGCGCAGCGCCAGCTGGCCTTCGCTCTGCGCCGCGCCGGAGAAGCTGTGCATCAGCTCATCGACTTCGATGCGCAGGATCGGTACGCCGGTGGAGGCGTCGGTGGCCGACAGCACCTTCATGCCCGACTGGGCCAGGCGGGTCTTGACGCGCTGGGTCACCAGGGCCAGCGGGTTGCCGCTCCATCGGCTGTTGGCATAGGTGCGCGCCTGGAGGGCGTCGGCGTAGTTGAGGCGGTAGTACATGCGCTCGTTGTCGAGGATGGCGGCGCCGGTGGCGTCCATCACGACGATGGCGGGCATGCTGGCCGGTGCTGCGGCAGCGCCCTGCGCGGCCGGCAGGGCCGGGCCGAAGTCGAATACGGTCGAGGGCGTGCTGCTCTTGCTGCTGGCGCAGCCGCCGAGGATCAGGGCAAAGGCAAGAGTGCTGAGAAGGCGTGGTGCGATCATGGTCACGGTGATCCTCATTTGGTCGGGGGCACGAAGCCCGGCTCGCCCGGGCCGGGCTGCTCGCCCGGCGCGCCGAACAGGATGCTCTGCGGGCGCTCGGACAACGAATTGGCGGTGCGGCGCACGGCGCGCAGCGACAGGCGCGCCTCGTCGGTCATCTGCACCACGTGCGGCAGGGTTTCGAGTTCCAGCTCGCTGGTGGCGGCCTGCAGCGAACCGATGGCGCCGTTCAGGCGCTCGACCGGGCCGTCCGGCGACTGCAGGCGGATGGCCAGCTGGTCGTAGTTCTTGATCATGCTGTTGGCGCTGCCGGCCACGGTGTCGAAGGAGTCCAGGCTGCGTTCCAGCTTGGCCGACAATTGCGGCAGACGCTCGATGGTCGGCTCCAGCTTCTGCGGAATGGCGGCATAGGCGTCGGCGGCCTTGCCGATGCTGTCGAACGCCCCGATGATGGTCTGCTGGTTTTCCGGGCCGACGATCTTGGCCAGGCTGTCGGTGATCTGCTCGGTCTTTTCCAGGATCGCCAGGCCGCGCTTTTCCAGCATGTCGAGCAGGCCAGGGCGCAGCGGGATGCGCGCGGTACGGTCCTGGCTGGTCTGCAGGCGCGGCGAACCGGTGCGGTCGTCGTCGAGCTGGATGAAGGCGATCCCAGTCACGCCCTGGTAGCCGAGGGTGGCGAAGGTGGTGGTGGTGACCGGCGAGTTCTCGTCCACCGACAGCTTGATGAGGATCTGGCCGGTGACGCGCGGGTCGAACACGATCTCGTCGACGCGGCCCACTTCCAGGCCGCGGTAGCGTACCGTCGCCTGCGGGTTCAGGCCGGGGATCGACTGGGTGGTGACGATTTCGTAGGGGTCGTAGTCGGTGTTGTCGCGGTTGAGCCAAAGGCCGACCAGCACCGCCGCTATCAGGAGCGCAATCGTGAACACGCCGGTCATCAGGGCATATGACCTGTTTTCCATATCAAGTCTCCGAATCGTTCTGGGCCTGGCGCTCTTCGAGCACTTCCAGCGCCCGCTGGCCGCGCGGGCCCAGGAAAAAGTGTTTGATGAACGGATGGTCGACGCGCAGCACGTCGCACGACGGACCGACCGCCAGCACGTGTTTTTCGGCCAGCACCGCGATGCGCGAGGACAGGGCGAACAGCGTGTCGAGGTCGTGGGTGACCATCACCACCGTGAGCTTGAGCTCGCGGTGCAGGGTCTGGATCAGCGCCACGAAGGCGTCCGACAGGTCGGGGTCGAGGCCCGCCGTCGGCTCATCCAGGAACAATAACTGAGGTTCGAGCGCAAGGGAGCGCGCCAGCGCCGCGCGCTTGACCATCCCGCCCGACAGGTCGGACGGCATCTTGTTGGCGTGCTCGGGGCCGAGCCCCACCATGTCCATCTTGAGCAGCACCGCGTCGCGGATCACGTCCTCGGGCAGGGCGCGCAGCTCGCGCATGGGCAGGGCGATGTTGTCGAACACGGTCAAGGCCGAATACAGCGCGCCTTGCTGGAACAGCATGCCCCAGTGGTTGCGCATGCGCTGCAGGTCTTCCGGCTCGGCCGCACTGATGTCCTCGCCGAACACGTGCACCGAGCCTTGCGAAGGGCGCTCCAGGCCCAGCATCTGGCGCAGCAGCACGGTCTTGCCGGTGCCGGAACCGCCGACGATGGTCAGGATCTCGCCGCCGTAGATGTCCAGGTTCAGGTCCTGGTGCACCACGGTGCGGCCGAAGCGCGTCCACAGGTTGCGGATCTGGACCACCGGCGCGCCGACTTCCTCCTCGGGGCGCATGTTGAGGCGCTGGGGGCCGCGTTTATGGTCCGCCATCAGAACCCCACTCCGCTGAAGATGATCGCGTACACCGCATCGGCCAGGATCACCACCGTGATCGCCGTGACCACCGAGGTGGTGGTGCCGCGGCCCAGGCTTTCGGTGTTGGCCTTGATGCGCAGGCCGAAGTGGCAGGCGATCAGCGCGATCAGCACGCCGAAGGTCACGCCCTTGAGCAGGCCGATGGTGTAGTTCACGTAGGGCACCGCGTCTGGCAGCTTCTGGATGAAGTAGCGGAAGGACAGGTTCAGTTCGATCTTGGCCGAGACCATGCCGCCGATCAGGGCCATGGCGTCGGTCCACACCACCAGCAGCGGCATCGAGATCGCCAGCGCGATCACCTTGGGCATGATCAGGCGGTAGCCGTGCGAGATGCCCATCACCAGCATGGCGTCGAGTTCTTCCGTCACCCGCATCACGCCCAGCTGCGCCGTGATCGAGGAGCCGGAGCGGCCGGCCACCAGGATCGCGGCCAGCATCGGCCCCAGTTCGCGGATCACGGCCATGCCGAGGATGTTGACCAGGTAGATGTCGCCGCCGAACATGCGCAGCTGCTGCGACGACAGGTAGGAGAGCACGATCCCGATCAGGAAGCCGACCATGGCGGTGATGCCGAGCGCCTGGAAGCCGGAGTGATAGATGTTGGCCGAGATCTCGCGCCACGGGCCGGTCTGCGGACGGCGCAGGAAGCGTCCCAGGTCCTGCACCACGACCCCGATCAGGCCGACGAAGGCGCGCAGGTGCTCGAAGAAATTCAGGATCCCGGCGCCGAGGGTGATGATCCAGTGCAGGGGACTGCGGCGCTGGCGCGGCAGCTTGATGCTGCCGGCCTTTTCGATGCGCGCGAACAGGTCTTCCTGGCGCGGATCGAGCTTCAGGCGCGGCGGGCGCTTCTTGTGCCAGGCATTCCAGAACATCTGGGCGCCGATGTGATCGAGGCTTTCGATGCCGGACAGGTCCCAGTCGCAGGCGCCCTTGTCCTTCAGGGTGGCCAGCTGGCGCGTGATGCCCTTGAGGGTGCCGCGCCGCGACAGCGCGTGCACCTGCCAGACCCCGTTCGCCACGACAGATTGACCCGCCCCAGAGGCGGAATGCTGGATAGTTAATGTTGGCGCATTTTCAATCTGCATTGTCGCAGTGTAAAAGAGAATCGTTTGCGCCGCCAGCGACGATCCTCTAGCGTATCAGGCGGCCAGGTGGCGCACCTGGCGCTGCGGGGCGGCGGCCGGAGCCACTGCCTGGACGGCCGGCTTGTCCACCTTGCCGGCGTAGTCGCTGGCCAGCAGGGCGGCGGCTTCCTCGCGTCCCATGCCGCGCGCCTGCAGCCATTCCTGCACCAGCTTGGCAAGGCGGTCGAGGGCGATGCGGTGGGTGGCGTCCGTTTTCGTATAGATCCAATCCGAGAAGGTCATGAAGTTCTCGAACGGGGCGTCGGCCAGCATCGCGCGGGTGGTGTTGGCGAAGCGGCCCGAGTTGGCCACCAGGTCCCAGTAGCGGGCGAAGCGCACCAGGCGCTGCATGGTGGCGAAATCCACCTTGTTCGTGGCCAGCACGGTGTAGGGTGGATAGGGATCGTAGACCATGCCGAAAGGCTCGGTGTGGCGGATGATCGGCGTGCCGCGCAGGCGCTTGAGGATGCCGAACTGGATCTCCTGCGCGCCCAGGCTCACCAGCTGGTCGAAGCCGCGCGCGAAGCTGGCCACGTCCTCGCCCGGCAGGCCGGCGATCAGGTCCACGTGCAGGTGGGCGGTGGAGTGTTCGCACAGCCAGCGGATATTGTCGGCTGCCTTCTCGTTGTTCTGACGCCGGCTCACCAGGGCTTGCACATCGGGGTTGAAGCTCTGGATGCCGATCTCGAACTGCAGCGCGCCCGGCGGGAACCTGGCGATGGTCTCCTTCAGCGCTTCCGGCAGGTGGTCGGGCACCAGCTCGAAGTGGGCGTAGACCGGGTCAATGGGGTTCGCCTCGATCTTATCGAGGAAGAACTGCATGATCTGCAGGCTGGTCTTGACGTTTAGGTTGAAGGTGCGGTCGACGAACTTGAACAGGCGCGCGCCGCGTGCGTACAGCGATTCCAGCTCCGCCAGGAAGGACTCGAGCGGGAAGGGCCAGGCGGTCTTGTCCAGCGAGGACAGGCAGAATTCGCACTTGAACGGGCAGCCGCGCGAGGCTTCCACGTAGAGCGTGCGGTGGGCGATGTCGTCCTCACTATATAGAGAGTAGGGCAGGACGATGTCGCCCATCGGCGGCTGGACGCCGGCATGCACCTTCATCAGGGGCTTGGGACCGTTCAGGATCTCGCCGCACAGCTTGGGGAAAGTCACGTCACCCCAGCCGGTGACCACGTAGTCGGCCAGCCTGGCGATTTCCTGTTCCCCGGTCTCGTAGGAGACTTCCGGGCCTCCCAGCACGATCGCGATGTGCGGCGCGACCCGCTTGAGCATGGCCACCAGCCTGGTGGTTTCCTCGACGTTCCAGATATAGACGCCGAAGCCGACGATGCGCGGCTGGTGGGCCAGGATGCGTTCGACCAGGTCGGTGGTCTTGGCGCCGATGACGAATTCCTGGATGCGGGTCTGCGCATGCAGCTCGCCCATGTTGGCAAGCAGGTAACGCAGGCCGAGCGAGGCGTGCGTATAGCGAGCGTTGAGGGTGCTGAGCAGGATGGTCATGGCGGCGGGGCGGTTCGGCAAAGGCGTCATTTTACTGTGCTCGCGCACGGGGGTACGGAGATATGCATAATGAATTGCCAGTAGTAAATTTACGTGTCTACAATC
Organism: Massilia sp. AB1; assembly: GCF_018119385.1. Lineage (NCBI taxonomy): Bacteria > Pseudomonadati > Pseudomonadota > Betaproteobacteria > Burkholderiales > Oxalobacteraceae > Massilia > Massilia sp. AB1. The sequence goes on from NZ_JAGKSG010000020.1 coordinate 97,764, forward strand.
AACCACTCTTTTTATTGGTGGCCGCTCATGCTTCTTACAAATATTGAAACCATTCCCGGCAAGTCGATCGCGGTCTGCCATGGCGTCGTCTCCGGCAGCTCGGTGCGCTCCAAGCATGTGGGACGCGACATCATGGCCGGCCTGAAGAACATCGTGGGCGGCGAGCTGCGCGGTTATACCGAGCTGCTCGAGGAGTCGCGCGAGCAGGCGACCGAACGCATGAAGGCGCAGGCGTCCCAGCTGGGCGCCAATGCGATCGTGAATGTGCGCTTTTCGACCTCGTCGGTGGCGGCGGGCGCGGCGGAAATCTATGTCTATGGCACCGCGGTGACCGTCGAGTAATGGAATACCTGATCCTGCTGGCGTTCTGGTCGGTGCCTATCGCACTCGGCTATATCTTCGGCCGTTCCGCCGAGGCCCGGCACTACCGCGCCATCCACGAACGCGAAAAGGCGATCGTGCACCTGCCGGCCACCTCGCTGAAAAAGCCGCTGGGGAGCGGCGCCGTGGCGCGCAGCGAACTGGTGACCGGGAGCGTCGTGGTGTCGGTGGACTATTTCAAGAAGGCGGCGTCGGCGCTGCGTTCCCTGGTCGGCGGACCGGTCAAGTCCTATGAGACCCTGCTCGACCGCGCCAAGCGCGAAGCCGTCCTGCGGCTGAAGGAAAGCTGCCCGGGAGCGGGCGAGATCGTCAACCTGCGCCTGGAAACCATGCCGCTGTCGAAGAACGTGCGCGGCGAAGTGACCGGCGTCGAGGTCCTGGCCTACGGGACGGCGATCTATTACGCATGAAATACCAGGCCTCGCTTCCCGAGCATAACGACAACATCTCGCACGAGCATCCCCTCAAGGATTTCCTGCTGATCCTGGGCGCGCTGTCGGCGCTGGTGGTGGCGGGGATCTGGCTGCTCGGCCTGATGATCGATGCCGTGGTCGACCGGATGAGCCCGGAGACCGAGAAGCGGCTGACCGGCCTGCTTGCGATTCCTGCGCCGGCGCCGGTGAAGGCGCTGCAATCGAAGGAAGCCTATATACAGTCGCTGGTCGACAGCTTGCGCAGTTGCGCCGGCGTCGACACGCCCGTGACGGTCCGGTTGACGGCGTCGAAGGATGCCAACGCGGTCGTGATGCCGGGTGGGACCGTGCTGGTGTTCTCCGGCTTGCTGGATCATGTCGAGTCCGAGAACGGGCTCGCCTTCGTGCTGGCCCATGAGCTGGCGCACCTGGCCAATCGCGATCACCTGCGCGGGATGGGGCGCAGCATCGTCATCATTACCGTCGCAACCTTGATTACCGGGGATGGCTCGTGGACTGCGGGATTGCTGGCGCCGGCGCAGCAGCTGGGCGAATCCGGCTACTCGCGCGGACGCGAGTCAGCGGCGGATGCGCTGGCGCTCAAGGTCCTGCAATGCCGCTACGGACATGCTGGCGGCGCGAGCGAATTGTTCGCTTCGCTGGGCAAGGAGGACGATACCCCCGCCATCGCTCACTACCTTGCTTCCCATCCTTCCATGGGCGCGCGGATCGCAGCGATCGAACAAGCGATCAAGCAGGCCGGACTGCGCAAAGCCGAAGTGCGTCCGCTACACCATCCTTGAGTCTGCTTGCTTCAACAAAAAAGTGTGTGCCGACGCAAAAAGAGGGTTGACGTAGATCAGCCTCTCCCGCATAATCTCATTCCTCTGCTGCTGACGAACACAACGCTTCGTCGAACAAGCAAGCAGTACAGAGCA